>JALUED010000061.1 GCA_027053145.1 Thermaceae bacterium
CCCGGCGGCCCGGTGACGAAGCGGCAGGGCCTCAACCCCGCACCACCTCCAGGAAACGCTTCAGGATCTCAAGCCCCACCCCGGTGAGGATGCTCTCGGGGTGGAACTGCACCCCGAAGGTGGGGTGCTCCCGGTGGACGAAGCCCTGGACCACCCGCGTGCCCTCCTCGTCCACCCAGGCGTTTACCCTTAGCACCTCGGGCACGTCCACCACCATGAGCGAGTGGTAGCGGGTGGCGGTGAAGGGGGAGGGCAGGCCCTCAAAGAGCGCGGTGCCGTCGTGGTGGATCGGGCTCGTCTTGCCGTGCATGGGCTTTGGCGCCCGTACCACCCGGCCCCCGAAGGCCTCGCCGATCGCCTGGTGGCCGAGGCAGACCCCGAGGATGGGCAGGCGGCCCGAGTAGCGCCGGACCACCTCGATGGAGTGCCCGGCTTCCTTCGGCGTCGCCGGCCCGGGGCTGATCACGATCCCGTCCGGGGCGAGCTTCTCGATGTCGCCGAGGTCGAACCGGTCGTTCCGCCAGACCGTAAGCTTTGCCCCCAGCTGTCCCAGGTAGTCGGCGAGGTTGTAGGTGAAGGAGTCGTAGTTATCCACGAGTAGGAGGTGGGATGTGGGGTGTGGGATGTGGGAGGTGGGATGTGGGGTGTGGGATGTGGGAGGAAGGGTTTTCATGCTTGCCTCCAGTGGTCCATGTAAGCGTGGATCCTGCGTGCCAGGCGAGAGAGGGTAGCTTCGAGCTCGAGGAACGTTGCCTCGTCAAGGTAGCCGAGGCGGCGGGCAAGCTCAAGCAGCGTCGCGAGTTCGTAAAGGGAACCCATGGCGATCTGGCCGAACCGGGTGCGTTCGGGTGGGGTCCCTCGCCCGATGCCCTCGGCCAGGTTCGCGGGTATGGATACCGCGGCCCTACGGGATTGGGCGATGAGGCCGTAACGCTCGCTTTCCGGCCAGCGCCGGGTGGTTGCGTACACGCGTTCTGCGAGCGTCATGGCCTCCTGCCATATTTCCAGTTTTTGAACGCTGTGCCCGGCGGTCCGACGATCTTCCGCGTTCATTCCCACCTCCTACACCCCACCTCCTACCTCCCACACCCCCTGCTCGGCGAGCTCCACCGCCTTCATCATCGCCTTTGCCTTATTCACCACCTCCTCGTACTCCCGCTCGGGGACCGAGTCGGCGACGATGCCGGCGCCGGCCTGGACGTGGACCCGCCCGTCCTTGACAACGAGGGTGCGAAGCGTCAAGGCCATGTCCATGTGGCCGTCGTAGGCGAAGTAGCCGAAACTGCCGCCGTAGGGGCCGCGGCGCAGGGGCTCGAGCTCCTCGATGATCTCCATCGCCCGGATCTTCGGCGCCCCCGAGATCGTGCCCATGGGGATCACGCTGGCAAGGGCATCCAGCGGGGTCTTGCCCTCTTTTAGCTCGCCCTCCACGGTGGAGACGATGTGCATCACGTGGGAGTAGCGCTCCACCACCATGAGCTCGGGCACCTTGACCGAACCGTACTTCGAGACCCGGCCGAGGTCGTTCCTTGAGAGGTCCACGAGCATCACGTGCTCGGCCCGCTCTTTTTCGTCCTTCAAAAGCTCTTCGGCGAGGGCCCGGTCCTCTTCCTCGGTTTTTCCTCGAGGCCTTGTGCCGGCGATCGGCCGGGTGACGACCCGCCGGCCGTCCGAGCGTAGGAGGCTTTCCGGGCTCGCCGAGACCAGCGTCACCTCGCCGAGGTCGAGGTAGCCCATGTAGGGGCTCGGGTTCACGGTGCGGAGCGCCCGGTAGATGGCGAAGGGGTGGACGCCGAGCTCGCTCGAAAACCGCACCGAGGGCACCACCTGGAAGATGTCGCCGGCATAGATGTAGTCCTTCGCCCGCTGGACCGCCTCCAAAAACGCCTCCCGACTCATCCAGGGGGAAAAGGCGTGCCGCTTCCCCCCGCGCTCGCCGGGAACGCCGGGGAGGGGGCCCTTGAGCCGGGCGGCGGCCCAGTCGAGCCGCTCCCGGGCCGCCTTTTCCGCGCTGGGGCCGCCTCCCACCGCGGGGGCAAGGAGGTGGACGACCTGGCGGAAGTGGTCGAAGACCACGGTCACCTCGGGCTCGACGAAGAGGAGGTCCGGGGCCTCGAGGTCGTCGGGGTTTTCCGCCGGGAGGTCCTCGTAGTAGCGCACCAGGTCGTAGGCCACGTACCCCACCGCGCCGCCGGGAAAGGGGGGAAGTTCCCCCTCGGCCTCAACCCTTCGGAAGATCGCCTCGTAAAGGGTTTTGAGGGGGTCCTTGGTGGGCACCGGCTCGCCGTTTACGGTGAAGACGCCGTCCTTGAGTCGGAAGGTGCGCCTTGCGCCCACCCCCAGGATCGAGTAGCGGCTCCAGCGCTTGCCGGCTTCCACCGATTCGAGGAGAAAACTCGGGCTTTGCTTTTCGGCAAGCTTCAGGTAGGCGGTGACCGGGGTCTCCAGGTCGGCGAGCAGGGTGCGGCTTACGATCTTCGTCTTCATCGCGCCTCCCAAAAGCAAAAACCCCCGGGTCGAAACCCCGAGGGCCCAAGGCACCCGCCCCCGGGGTTAGCCGGGCCACCAGGCGCGGGGGGCGAGGGTCTTCATGGCCCGAATCTTACGCCCCTTTTCGGGCCCTTGCAAGGGGCGGGGGGCGTGGTATACTCCCCCTTCGGCCCTTCCTGCTTCGGGCAAGCGCCCGAAGCCACTAGGCCAAAGGGAGGTGTTGCGGTGCCGATCTACGAAGTGGGGATGATCCTAAACCCCAACTTGGAGAAGGAAAAGCTCGACCTGGAAAAGGAGATTATCCAAAAGGCCTTTGAAAAGTTCGAGGCCGAGGTCAAGTCGGTGGACGAGTGGGGCAACCGGCGGCTCGCCTACCCCATCGAGAAGGACACCGAGGGCTACTACATCTTCTACACCGTCGAGATGCCCGGCAAGAACGTCAAGGCGCTGGAGTCGGAGCTCTTGATCCGCGACAACGTCCGCCGGGTGATGATCGTCAAGGACCGACCTGAGTGGAAGACCAAGAAGGCGTAGACTGGTAGATCATGGCCAAAGGGTTGAACCGGGTTTTGCTTTTGGGAACGGTCACGCAGACCCCCGAGCTCCGCTACACGCCGGGGGGGCTTGCGGTGCTCGAGGTCACCGTCGCCGGCCAGGACAAGGTCGAGACCGAGGGCGGCGAGGTCCGCGAGATTCCCTGGTACCACCGGGTCAAGCTGCTCGGCCGCTACGCCGAGCTCCTCGCCGAACAGCTTGCGGCCGGCACGCCGGTCTTCGTCGAGGGGCGGCTTGACTACCGCACCTGGGAGTCGGACGGCCAGCGGCGGAGCGCGCTCGATGTGCGGGTGGACCGGATCGAGCCCCTGATCGGCGACCGCGAGGGGCGCACCGTCACCGACGCCCGGGGCCAGGAACGGCTCACCGACGCGGTCAACCAGGTGGTTCTGATCGGCAACCTGACCCGCGACGCCGAGCTCCGCTACACCCCCCAGGGCACCGCGGTGACCCGGTTCGGCCTGGCGGTGAACGAGACCTTTTCAAGCCGCGGCCAGGAGCAGGAAAAGACCCACTTCGTCGAGGTCACCGCCTGGCGGGACCTCGCCGAGTGGGCCGGCGAGCTCAGGAAGGGGGAGCCGGTGCTGGTCTTTGGCCGGCTGGTGAACGACTCCTGGACCGCGGCCGACGGAAGCCGCCGCTTCGTCACCCGGGTGGAGGCGAAGCGCATCGAGAAGCTGACCCGGCCGCCCGAGGGCGGCGCGAAACCTGCCCCCACGGGCGGCGTGGACCTCGAGGACGGGCTTGAGGAGTTCCCGCCCGAGGAGGACCTTCCCTTCTAGCGAGGTAGGAAGATGAGCGCGAAGAAAGCTGCACGCCCGAGAAGGTACAAAAAGCCCAAGGTCTGCCCCTTCTGCGCCGGGGAGCTCGAGGTCACCGACTACAAGGACGCCAAGATGCTCCTTCGGTTCATGTCGGAGACCGGCAAGATCCTCCCCCGGCGCCGCACCGGCGTCTGCGCCAAGCACCAGCGCCGGCTGGCGACGACGATCAAGCGGGCCCGGATCATGGCGATCGTGCCCTTCACCGAGAAGCTCGTGCGGAAGTAGGGAGGGAGCGGCGTGAAGGTCATCCTGCTCGAACCCATGGAGAACCTGGGCGACGTCGGCGACGTGG
>JALUED010000062.1 GCA_027053145.1 Thermaceae bacterium
GCCCAAGGCGAAGAGGGGAAGCTCGGGAAAGCGCGCACGGAGCCAGGCGAGGAGGCGGGGGGCCTCCTCGATCGAAGCAAGCTGGGCCTCGACGATTTTCGCCTTGTCGCGGAAGACGTCGCCTGCGGTCCTTTTCCGCTCGCCGTGGTGGAGGGCGTCGGGGTGGAGGGTGAGAAAGCCGGCCTCGTGTAAGGGGCCGGCGAGGGCGGCGGTGCGCTCCTTGCTGCCACCGGCGCCATGGAGAAAGAGCACCGCACCCCGCGGGCGCTCGGGACCGGCGAGAAGGGCGGGGATCCCCTCAATGGTGAGGTGTTCCCTAGGCATCGGGCCCCCAAGCGGAAAGCCAGCCGGCGGCGGCCGCCGCCATGCCCGGGGTGAGCTCGTGGCCGACTCCGGCCACCTTCAAAAGGGCGAGCCGCCCCGGGTGGCGGGCGTAGGCCGGGCGAAGCGCCTCGACCGTGCGCTCGACGAGCTCGAGGGCGACAACCGCGTCGCCCTCGCCGTGAACCTGCAAGAGGGCGGTCGGGGGGTAGGCCCAGGCCCGATCCAGGGGGCTTTCGGCGCCTTCGGGAAGCGGCACGTTCGGGATCGCCCCCATGCCGAAAAGCGCCGCCGCCACCGGACGGACGAGCCTTCGGCTGATGAGCTCGTGCCAGACGTAGGCTCCCATCGAGAACCCGCCGGCGTAGAGGGGAAGGCCGTGTTCCGCCTGCCAGCGAGGGACGGCCTCGGCGAGCTCCCCGATCCACGCGGCCACCACCTGGGCGGCGTGGGCGGCGAGCGCTTCCCAGTCGTCGGTGGGGAAGCCCTCAGCCCGGGCCCGCGCGCCGTGGTCCGGGGCCGAGGGCAGGACGACCGCAAAACCCGCTTGCAAAAAGGCGGGGGCGGCGGTGGCCTCGAGGTAGCCGGGATCGGAAGCGTAACCGTGGAGGAAGACGAGGAGGCCCTGGGGCGTGCTCTTGGGAAAAAGGGTCTTTGCGTCCATGGCTACCGGAAGAGCGCCGAGACCGACTCGCCCCGGTGGATCCGCCAGATCGCCTCGGCAAAGAGCGGGCCCACCGGCAGGACCTTAAGTTTTGCCGGCAGGGGATCGGGCGGCGGGCAGGTGTCGGTGGCCGCCACTTCCCGAATGGGGCTCTGCGCAATCCGTTCAAGCGCCGGTCCTACGTAAACCCCGTGGGTAACCGCGGCGTAAACCTCGCGGGCGCCGTGCCCAAGGAGGGTCTCGGCGGCCTTGACCAGGGAGCCCGCGGTGGAGACCTCGTCGTCCACGATCAAGGCGATCTTCCCCTGCACCTCGCCCACCAAGCTCCGGGCCTCCACTTGGGTGTCGGTGATCCGCTCCTTTTCGATGAAGGCGAGCGGTAGCGAGAGCCTTTTCGCCACCGCGCTTGCGCGCTTGATGCCGCCGGCGTCGGTGGCAACGACGACCGCGTCCTCAAGATCTTCAAGCCGGGTGGCGAAGTGGTTGGCGATCACCGTCTCTGCCGAGAGGTGGTCGAGGGGGATCTTGAAAAACCCGTGCACCTGGGGGGAGTGCAGGGTCATGGTGAGCACCCGGTCGGCCCCCGCGGTCTCAATCAGGTCGGCGATCAGCCGGGCGGTAATGGAGATGCGGGGTTCGTCCTTTTTGTCGCTTCGGGCGTAGGAGAAGTAGGGGATGACCGCGGTGACCCGATGGGCGCTCGCCCCCTTGGCGGCGTCGATCATCATCAGGAGCTCGAAGAGGTGGTCCTGGACGGGCGGGGTGAGCGACTGGACGATGAAAACGTCGGCCTCCCTGAGCGACTCCTCGAAGCGCACGAAGAGGTTGTCGTTGGCGAACTTCTGGGTGGTGCTTTTTCCCAGGGGAAGGCCCAAAGCCTCGGCGATGGAACGGGCGAGTGCAGGGTTTGATTGGCCGGAGAAGACCTTGAGGGGACGCTCCATTCCGGCAGGTAGCATAGCACGGGTGGACGCCGCCGCCCGGGCCCACGCCGCGCTGGATGGCTTGATTACCGCTTACTTCGAACGAAGCGGGATCGCGCCGAGCTGCCGGGTGGGTTGCTTCTTTTGCTGCTACGGCTGGGTGGAGGCGAGCCTCGGCGAGGCCGAGCGGGTGCTTAAGGCGGCGAGCGACGCGGCCCGACGCAGGGCCTATGGGGAGGGGCGGCGCCGGGCCCGGTTGCTTGTTCGGGCGAAGAACGACCCCCGCCTTCCCGAGCGCCACTTCCTGGCCCAAAGCCCCTGCCCCTTTTTGGAAGGGGGGCGCTGCGGCGTCTATCCCGCGCGGCCGCTCGCCTGCCGCGGGGTGCTCACCGACCTCGACCCGGCCTACTGCGCCCCGGGGGCGACCCGCCGGCTAAGGGGGCGGGCGCTTTCGCGCTACCGCTCGCGCCTCGACCCTCGCCGCCACGGCCCGGAGCACTACCTGCGCGTGCCCAAGGAGGCGGCAAGGCGGCGGTTTTTTGCGCTCTTGGAGGCGGAGGCGCGGGCCCGGGGGTTTACCCTCGCCGGGGAGCTTTCGGTTCTTGCCTACCTGCTTCAGCACCCGCCCTTTCAAGCGGCGCTGGAAAAGGGCGCGGGGGCGGTCCGAGCCTACCTCCAAAAACGCCGGATTCTCGGGGGGCGGTACGGGGTTTGGCTTAGACTGGGGTCCCGGAGGTAAGGGGATGCGCTACATCTTCGTCACCGGTGGCGTGGTGAGCAGCTTGGGCAAGGGGATCGTGACGAGCTCCCTCGGGGCGATCCTCCGCGGTCGGGGCTACCGGGTGACCGCCCTTAAAATCGACCCCTACATCAACCTGGACGCGGGGACGATGCGGCCCTACGAGCACGGCGAGGTCTTCGTCACCGCCGACGGGGCCGAGACCGACCTTGATATCGGCCACTACGAGCGTTTTTTGGACCGCGACCTCGCTCGGATCAACAACGTCACCACCGGCCAGGTCTACCTCTCGGTGATCCAAAAGGAGCGCCGGGGCGACTACCTTTCCCAGACTGTTCAGGCGATCCCCCACATCACCGACGAGATCAAGGAACGCATCCGGTTGGTGGGCCGGGAACAAAACGCCGAGATCGTGATCGTCGAGGTTGGGGGCACGGTGGGCGACATCGAGAGCCTGCCTTTCCTCGAGGCGATCCGGCAGATGCGCTTTGACGAGGGGGCGGAGAACACCCTTTACATCCACCTGACGCTGGTCCCCTACCTCCGCACCTCCGAAGAGTTCAAGACGAAACCCACCCAGCACTCGGTGGCGACGCTGCGTTCGGTGGGCATTCAGCCCGACATCATCGTCCTTCGCTCGGAGAAGGACGTGCCCGAAGAGGTCAGGAAGAAGGTCGCGCTTTTTACCAATGTTTCAAAGGACTCGGTCTTCACCAGCTACGACGTGGACTATATCTACGAGGTCCCGCTTGTGCTTGAGGAGCAGGGTTTGGGCAAGCGGGTCGAGGCCGGGCTTGGGCTTGAGCCGGTGATCCCGAACCTTGGGGTCTGGCGGGAGGCGGTCGAGGTCCTGAAAAACCCCGAGGACCGGGTGCGGATTGCGGTGGCCGGCAAGTACGTGAAGATGCCGGACGCCTACCTCTCGCTTCTTGAGGCGCTCCGCCACGGCGGGATCAGGAACCGCGCCGCGGTGGAGATCGTCTGGGTGGACGTGGAGAAGCTCGAGGGGGAGGAGGACCTCGCCGAGGCCTTCGCCGGCGTGGACGGCATCCTGGTCCCCGGGGGGTTCGGCGTGCGGGGGATCGAGGGCAAGATCAAGGCGGCCCGCTACGCCCGGGAGAAGAAGATTCCCTACCTCGGGATCTGCCTGGGGATGCAGGTGGCGGTGATCGAGTTCGCCCGGCACGTGGCCGGCCTCAAGCGGGCGAACTCCACCGAGTTCGACCCCTACACCCCCCACCCGGTGATCGACCTCATGCCCGAGCAGCTCGAGGTCGAGGGGCTCGGGGGCACGATGCGGCTCGGCGACTGGCCGATGAAGATCAAGCCGAACACCCTGCTCTCCCGGGTCTACGGCGGAGCCGAACTCGTTTACGAGCGCCACCGCCACCGCTACGAGGTGAACCCCAAGTACGTGGAGAC
>JALUED010000063.1 GCA_027053145.1 Thermaceae bacterium
GGTGGTCTGGGAGACCCAGAAGATTTTCGACGCCCCCGAGATGAAGATCAGCGCCACTGCGGTGCGGATCCCGACGCTCAGGGCCCACGCCGAAGCCGCCACCGTGGTCTTCCAGCGCCCAGTGACCCCCGAGGCGGCCCGCGAGGTCTTGGAAAAGGCCCCCGGCGTCCAGGTGGTGGACGAGCCCGAGCAAAACCGCTACCCCATGCCCCTCACCGCCACCCACAAGTGGGATGTCGAGGTCGGCCGCATCCGCAAAAACCTCGCCTTCGAAAACGCCCTCGACTTCTTCGTGGTCGGCGACCAGCTTTTGAGGGGCGCCGCCTTGAACGCGGTGGAAATCGCCGAGCTCTTCGTATGAAGCGGGGGCTCGCGCTTTTCCTCGCCCTCCTCCCCGCGCTGGCCGCGCCGGGCACCGGCTACGCCCTCTTCGTCGGCGAGGGCGGGGTCTGGGTCGGCGGCGAGCTTCGGGGCCGGCCCTTCCTCGTCCGCGGCGAGCGGCGCTGGCTCGGCGAAGCCCCCGGCCGCATCCGGGCGATCCTCAAAGGCCTCTGGGCCGGAAGCCTAAAGGGGGACGCCGCCCTCGTCCGCTTCGGCCCCGACGGGAGCCCCCTTAAGGTCGCCCGCTTCGGGGGGCCCCTCGGTGAAGAAGCGGTCGCCCTCGCCGAAAGCGGGGGCGTGCTTTACCTCGCCGGGAACGCCGAGGGCGCCCCCTTCGGGAAAAACCGCGGAGGGCAGGACGTCTTCCTCCTTGCATTGGACCGAGGGCGCTGGACGCCGCGCTTTGCCCTGCAATGGGGCACCGGCAACGATGACGTCCTCACCGCTTTGAGCCCTGCCCCGGACGGGGGCGTCTACCTCGCCGGGTACGAGGAGGTCAACGAGGATTGCATCCGGGTCGCGGAGCGGGGCTTCGTCCTCCGGGTGGGGCCGGACGGCGAGGTCCGCTGGGTTTACCGGTTTGGCTTCGAGGCCTCAAGCCGCCCCACCGCCCTCCTTGCCACCGGCGGGGGCGTCTGGGTCGCGGGCAACACCGACGGCGCCCTCTTCGCCCAAGCAAGGGGGGGCGACGACGTCTTCGTGCTCCTCCTCACCCCCTCCGGCGCGCCCAGGCTCCGCGCCCAGTGGGGGAGCGAGCGCACCGATCTCGCGGCCAAGCTCTTAAGGCTTGCGGGGCGCCTTTGGCTTTACGGCGAGACCGCGGGTCCACTCTTTAGCAAGGGGGATCGCTTTACCCCCTTCCTTGCCCGGCTCGACGCAGATGGCCGGCCCGACTGGGGCCAGAAGATCCCCGCCGAGACCGAGGCCCACGCCGCCGACGCCGCCTTTGGCCAGGAAAAGCTCTGGCTGCTTTTCAACACCCCCGAGGGCTTCGGGCTAAAAGCGCTCGCCTGGCCGCTAAGATAGAAGCGAAAGGGGGCAAGCATGAGCAAGGTCTACAAGAAGATCACCCTGGTAGGCACGAGCCCCGACGGCATCGGCCCGGCGGTAAAGAGCGCGATCAAGCGGGCCTCGGAAACCCTCCGCCACCTCGACTGGTTCGAGATCAAGGAGGTCCGAGGCCGGATCGAAAACGGCGAGGTCGCCGAGTTCCAGGTGGTGCTCGAGGTCGGCTTCCGCCTCGAGGGCAAGGCCGACTAGGGGCCTCGAGCGTTTGTTGCCGTAAGGGGGCGGTTGCCCCCTTATCTTTGGGGCGTGGATCCGATCGAGGGACCCTGGTTCATCCTCGAGGACCGAGACCGCCCCGGCGAACACCTCACCCTGACCGCCGGGGAAGCGAAGTACGTGCTCGTCTGGACCAAGGAGGCCCTAGCCGCCGAGTTCGTGGTGGCGAACCCGGCGGCCAAGGGCCTCGCCCCCGCCCGGCTCGACACCCGCGAGCTTAAGGCGACCTTCCTCGAGGCCGCCCGGCGGCTCGGGGCGAGCCACGTCCTCTTCGACTACCTGCCCGGGATGCACCGGGCGCGGGCAGCGAGCGTGGAGGCCTTAGCACAGGCCCTCGATCAGAAGAGGGTTACGCCAGACTAGCCCCGCCTACGAGGGGCGCCCTACCCGTCCTTCTCTGATAGCGGGCGGACCGCATCAGAGGACGTCTTCCCTACCCCGAAGCAAACGGAAAAACGTGGCGGCGTCGTGGCCTGTGGTTCGGCCGAGCTCGCGAATCGCCTCGGGCTCCTCGGCCTGGAGCTTTTTAGGAGTTCCCGTAGGGGTGGGCGGGCCAGGCGAAGGATGATCCGCCCACTTTCCACCTCGACCTCAAGACGATCCCCGGGCTTGATGCCAAGCGCTTTTCGCACTTCCAGCGGCAAAGGGATCCGGTAGCGGCGGTCAACCTTGACGGGGGGCACGCATCCATGCTTTCAAAAAGCCGGGCCCGGCGAAAGCCGGGCCCAACCCATAGCTAAGCCCTTTAGAAGGGGTAGCCTTCGGCCTCGAGGACGGCCTCGGCGACCTTCTTCTGGATGCCGATCCGGTCCACGGGGTCGTGCTTGGTAAGGCGACGGGCGGCGCTCATCAGCATGCGCAGATCGGAGCCCTCCTCGAGGTAAGGAAGAAGCGCCTGGGCCTCGGTGCTGGCCCGGTCCATGGCCTCCGTGAGGTAGTACTCGGTGGCGAGGAGGGAGAGCTCGTCGCCCCGCTTTTTCGCCCGCAACAGGGCGCTCTCGGCGGCGTAGGCGGCGATCGCGACGTCGGCGACCCGGAGGAGCACCTCCTCCTCCTTCACGATCTTCTCGCCGAACTTCTGGGCGGCGATCCCCGCCGTCATCAGGGCGAGCTTCTTGAGGCCCTCGACGTAGCCATAAAGCCGCTCGAACTCGTCCTCGGGGGGCTCGCCGAAGGCGGGCTCAAGGAGCTCCTCCCTGAGCTTCATCGCCGCCTCGTAGAGGGGGAGCTCGCCCTTCAGGGCGCGCCTTAGCATCATCCCGGGGATCAAGAGGCGGTTGATCTCGTTGGTGCCCTCGAAGATGCGGTTGATGCGGCTATCGCGAAAGGCCCGCTCCACCGGGTACTCGGCGATGTAGCCGTAGCCGCCGTGGATCTGGACGGCCTCGTCCACGGCGTAGTCGAGCACCTCGGAGCCCAGCACCTTGATGATACTGGCCTCGACCGCGTACTCCTCGATCGCCCGCACCGCCTGGTCCTTGCCAAGCCGCTCGATCGCCTCGTCAATGAGGCCCACGGTGCGGTAGGTGGCGCTCTCGGCGGCGTAGGTGTAGATCGCGATTCTGGCCAGCTTTTCCTGGATGGCGCCGAACTTGGCGATGGGCAGGCCAAACTGCACCCGCTGCTTGGCGTACTTGGCGGCGTCGCGGAGGGCCACCTTGGCCCCGCCCACGGCCCCGGCGCCGAGCTTGTAGCGACCCACGTCGAGGACCAAAAAGGCGATCTTGTGCCCCTTCCCGATCTCGCCCACCACGTTCTCGGCGGGGACCTTGACGTCCTCGAGGATCACCTGCCGGGTCGAGGACGACTTGATGCCCATCTTGTGCTCTTCAGACCCAAACGAGAGCCCCGGGGTGTCCCGCTCGACCAGGAAGGCGGTGAACTGCTCGCCGTTCACCTTGGCGAAGACGATGAAGAGCTGGGCGAACCCGGCGTTCGAGATGAACTGCTTGGTGCCGTTCAGGACGTAGAACTTGCCGTCCTCGGTGAGGGTGGCAGTGGTCTTGATGCCGAGCGCGTCGCTGCCGGCGCCGGGCTCGGTGAGGGCGTAGGCGGCCACCCACTCGCCGGAGGCGAGCTTTGGGAGGTACTTCTTCTTTTGCTCCTCGGTGCCGAAGTAGACGATCGGCAGCGTGCCGATGCCGGTATGGGCGCCGACGGTGACCGCGAACCCCCCGGCCTCGGCGAGGTTCTCGGCGATTACCGAGGAGACCACCTTGGGGAGCTCCAGGCCGCCGTAGGCCTCGGGGATATCGGGCGCGAGCAGGCCGAGCTCGCCGGCCTTCTTCATCAGCCTCGGGTTCTCCTCGAGCATCCGCTCCTTGGATACCTCCATCTCGGGGAGGACGGGAAGCACCTCGCGCTCGACGAAGGTCCGGGTGGTCTCGGCG
>JALUED010000064.1 GCA_027053145.1 Thermaceae bacterium
TCGGAGACGAGCTCGGCGCCGAATCCCCGGAGGAGCTCGGCGGTGCCCGCGTCCACCCGGGAGACGTAGGGGACCTCGCCTCCGGGGGCGTAGGTGAGGGCGAGGCGGGGCCAGCGGGCGACGGCCTCCTCGAGCGCGGCAAGGAGCTCGTCCCTTCGGGCGTAGAGCCTGCGCTCGCCCGGGAGGGCGTCGAGGGCCTCGGCCTCGACCCGGTGGGCGATGAGCAGGGGTGGATCCGTGGTTGGAACAAGGTAGAAAAACCGCCGGGTAAGGTGGACCCCTATAAGCCCGAGGGCTTCCCGTACCGGGGGGTTACTGCCGGCGAAGTCGTAGGCCAGCCAGGCGTCCGCCCGAACGAGCCCGAGGCCTTCCCGCACCGCTTCCAGCACGGGTCCAGTCTACTTATCCAGCGGCGAGCTTGCTGATGCGCTCGATCTCGGGAGCGGCGCTCACCGCCCACCAGTTCGAGGGGGTGCGGGAGCGTAGGCCCCGGTCGGCGAGGTGGGCTCCGAGCCAGCCGCCCACCAGGCTGGCGAGGGTGTCCGAGTCGAAGCCGGCGTTTGCAGCGGTGAGAAGGGCCGCCTCGGGGTCCTCGGGGTAGGTGAAGAAGAGCGCGAGGGCCGAGGGCAGGGTCTCCAGCACGAAGGCGCCAAGGCCAAAGCGCTTAAAGGCGACCTCGGGCCGGCCCACGTAATCGGGGACGGCGGAAAGTTCCTCGGCGAGCGTGGTGAGCCTTCGGGGGCTCACCCGCGTCTTCAAGGGGACCTCAAGCCCCTGGATCGCCGCTTTGAGCCGGGGGAGGAGCCGACCGGGGTCGGGCTCGGCCCCTCGCGCGAGGGCGCCCACGAGCAGGGCGTTCAGCATCGCCCCGGCGAGGGCCGAGCGGTCCCGGTGGGTGAGGAGGCCTTGGACGAAGGCGACCCGGCGGGCCTCGCCCGCGTCCTCGAAAAAGAGCCCCGCGGGGCTTGCACGCATCGCCGCCCCGTTTCCCGCCGAGGGGGTACCGGCCTGCCACCAGGGGACGCCCTCGGCGAGCCGGGCCAAGGCTTCCTTGGTGGCGCGGCCGCCGCCTACCATCCTTGCCCCGCGCTCGACGAACCGGCGGGCGAGGGCCTCGGGGTCGAGCCCGCCCCGCTCGAGGAGGCTTTCCGCGAGCGCCAGGGTGAGCTCGGTGTCGTCGGTGACGGTGCCGGCCGGGTGGCCGTGGTGGGGGCAGAGGCCGGTGACGGGCGCCTTGACCCACCAGGGCCGCTTACCCTCGTTGGGGGCTCCGAGCGCGTCGCCGATGGCCACGCCGTAGAGGGTCCCCCGCACCTTGCCCTTGGTGAGGGGGGCGCGCGCGGGGTAGGCGATCGGGCGGTCGAAGGCGGAGAGGTCCCAGCCCTCGGCCTCGAGCACCGCCCGGGCGCGTTCGAAGGGATCCATGCCCCCAAAATAAAGCGCCCAGGGGAGCCCTGGGCTTTCTGGCGGGCCGTGGAGGACTCGAACCCCCAACCCCCGGTTTTGGAGACCGGTGCTCTACCAATTGAGCTAACGGCCCCCGCGCGAGGGGGATTCTATCACGGGGAAGGCGGTTCCTCCAAGAGCTTTTGGAGCACCTCCTTCAGGGCCCTGGGGTCCGCCTTGCCCTGGGTCTTCTTCATCCCTTCGCCGATGAAGAAGCCAAGGAGCCCCTTCTTGCCCCTCCGGTAGGCCTCGACCTTGTCCGGGTAGGCGGCGAGGACGGCCTCGGCGAGGGAGCGGAGCTCGGCCTCGTCCGCGATCACCGACCCGGCCTCGGCCTCAGTGAGCGCGAGGAGGTCCCCGCCCTTTTCCTGGACTTCTTCAATCAGCTCCTTGGCTCGACGGGCGGTAAGCTTCCTTTCCTCCACCATCCGGATGAGCTCGGCAAGGGCTTCCGGCGGGATCCTGTTGGTCCCCCGCCTCAGCCAGGGGCCGAGCACGTGCACCACCCAGGGCGCGGCGGCGCTCGGCGGCAGGTGGGCGCTTATCTCCTCGAGGTACGCCCGAAGCGCCGGCTCCTTGGCCACGAGGTAGGCTTCCTGCTCGCCGAGGCCGAGCCTTTGGCAACGCTCGTAGACCTCGGTCTCCTCGGGGGTGAGCGGGCGGGCGCGTTCCCCGGCCTTGGGGGAGGCCTCCTTTGCCTTTTTCTTGGCCGGTTCTTTTTTAAGCGCCTCCTCCCGGCGCCGGGCCCAGGTGTCCTTCAAGGTGACGATGCGCACGAAGACCAGGCGGTCGGGCCTTGAGTCCACGGGGTCTTGCCAGAAGTAGCCGAGCCGCTCGAACTGGTAGCGGGTGTCCTTGGGGTCGTCCTTGACGCTCGGCTCGACGAAGCCCTGCCGGACGATCAGGGATTCGGGGTTGTAGGCCTTAAGGAAGTCCTCGAGCTCGTCGGGGTGGGGCACCTTGAAGAGTCGGTCCACGAGGCGAAACTCGGCGGGAAGGCCGTGGTCCGCGCTCACCCAGTGGACGGCGCCTTGGACCTTGAGGCCCTTGGGGTTTTGGCCGAGCGACCCTTCGACCACGCGGCCGACGAGCTTTTGTACCTCGCCCGCTTCGTCCAGCTCGGCCCGCTCGATGACCACCACGTAGGCGTGGCGGAGCCTGGTTGCCTTGCCCACCTCGAGGCGCTTCCAACCCTTCGGGGGGTTTAGGGAAAAGTCCGAGCGCTCGACGAAAAGGCGCTTCGTGAAGGGCACCTTCCGGCTTCCTGGCTTGCCGATGTCGGGGGGGAAATAAGGGGCTTCGATCCACTCCGTCCCCTCGAAGTTCGAAAGCTCAAGGAGAAGCGGCTCGCTCACCGCCATCACCCGGGGGGCAATGGGGTTTAAGTCGTCCCGGATCGCCCACTCGAGGAGGGCGAGGTCCACCGTGCGGTCGGTGCGGCTGATCCCCACCCGGCGGGCGAACTGCAGGATTGCCTCAGGACGCAGCCCCCGGCGGCGGAGCCCCGAAAGGGTGGGCATGCGGGGGTCGTCCCAGCCCGAGACCAGGCCCCGCTCGACCAGCTTGATCAGCTTTCGCTTGCTGACGACCGTGTACTCCAGGCTCCGACGGCCGAACTCGATCTGCTTGGGCCGGGGCCACTCGGGCAGGCCCACCCTTCCCGCGAGCTTTTCCACCAGCCAGTCGTAGACCGCCCGGTTCTCGATGAACTCCGAGGAGCAAAGCGAGTGGGTGACACCCTCGATGAAATCCGAGAGGGGATGGGCAAAGTCGTACATGGGGTAGATGCACCAGCGCTTGCCGGTGCGGTAGTGCTCGGCGTGGAGGATGCGGTAGAGGATGGGGTCGCGGAGCTTCATGTTGGGGGCACTCATGTCGATCTTGGCGCGGAGCACGTGCGCGCCCTCCGGGTGCTTGCAGGCCCGCATCTCCTCGAAGAGCCTTAGGTTTTCCTCCACGCTCCGCTCGCGGTAGGGGCTCGGGATCCCCGGCCGGTCCGGCGTGCCCCGGTATTCGCGGATCTTTTCCTCGGGAAGCGAGTCCACGTAGGCGAGGCCCCGCTGGATCAGGTCCACCGCCATGGCATAGAGCCGCTCAAAGTAGTCGGAGGCGAAATAGAAGTGCTCGCCCCAGTCCCAGCCGAGCCAGCGCATGTCGCGGACGATCGCGTCCACGTAGCGTTGCTCCTCGGTCAGGGGGTTGGTGTCGTCCATGCGCAGGTGGCAGCGGCCCCGGTAGTCCTTGGCGATGCCGCAGTCGATGAAGCTCGCGATGGCGTGGCCGATGTGCGGGTAGCCGTTGGGCTCGGGGGGGAATCGGGTCACGATCCGGTCGTATTTCCCCGAGCGCAGGTCCTCGTCAATGATCTCGGTGATAAAGTTTTTGGGCACGAGCCGTTCGTCGTCCTTTGGGATCCGCGAGCGCGGCATAGGGGTATGTTAGCGGACCCGGTTAGGCCGTGAAAGAAAGCCCCCGGGGCACCGGGGGCTTCCCAGAGGCCTGGGCGCCTTTACCCGCACTTCGACCAGCCGCAGACCTGGCAGGTCAGGCAGCCATCCTCCACCTTGACCGGGCCGCCGCACTCGGGGCAGGTGGGGCCCTCGTTCG
>JALUED010000065.1 GCA_027053145.1 Thermaceae bacterium
TCCCACCGAACCCTTGTGGGCGTTCGTCGGCCGCTTTGGGAAAAGCTTCCCGAGCTCCTCAGCAAGCAAAAGTTCGGGCACCGCCTCCGCCGCCTCGTAAGCGGCCGGAGGCATGCCGATGGGGGCAAACCAGAGTTCGCCCCCGGCGTCCCTCCCGGGGGCGAAAAGGTTTTCCACCTTAAGCCCGGCAAGCGCCACCGTCGCCCGCGCCCGGATATGGGGGGCAAAGGGCACCCCCGAGGGCAGGTCCACCGCCACCACCGGCAAGCCCGAGGCGTTCACCCGCTCCACCAACTCGGCCCATTCCCCCGTCAGGGGCCGGGAAAGCCCGGTGCCGAAAAGCGCGTCCACCACGAGATTGAAACCCTCAAGGTCCCGAAGGGGGAAAAGGGGCTCGGGATGGATCCCGTAGGCAACGAGGGCCTCCCGCATCGCCGCCGCGTCCCCCCTTGGCCCCGGCGCCGCCCAGACCTCCACCCGGTGGCCGAACTCGGCAAGCCATCGGGCGGCGACCAGGCCGTCCCCGCCGTTATTGCCTTTGCCGGCGAGCACCAGGGCCCGCGCGCCGGGAAAAAGCCGGTGGGCCACCTCGGCCACCGCCCGGCCCGCGGCCTCCATCAAGAGCAGGCTGGGGTAGCCGAGTGCCACCGCCCGGGCGTCCACCCGACGCATCGCCTCGGAGGGAAAAAGCCTCACCTCGGCCCCCTTCCCTTCGCCATCTCCTCAAGACGGGCAAGGGCCTCGCGGGTCCCGAGCACGATGAGCTGGTCCCCGGCCCGAAGCACAAAGTCGCCCGGCGGATTGACCACCGGCTCACCCGCACGGATGACCGCCAAAACGGTGACGTCGAAGCGGTTTCGGATATCCAGCTCGGCAAGGCTCTTCCCCGCCATCGCGCTCTCCGGTTCCACCAGGATGTCCTCGATGGAAAGCGGCGCCCCGCCCTTGCGCAGGGTGGTCTCCAAGAAATCCACCACCACCGGGTGGACCACCAGATTGGCCAGGCGCTGGCCGCCCACGGCGTAGGGATCAATCACCTTGTTGGCGCCGGCCCGGAGCATCTTGGGCACCACCGTGGGCTCCTCCGCCCGCGCAGCGATGAAGAGCCCTGGGGCAAGCCCCCTGGCGGTGAGCACGATGAAGAGGTTGTCGGCGTCGGACCCGGTGGCCGCGATCAGGCCCCGCGCGCGCTCGATCCCGGCCTTCTTCAGTACGAGGTCGTCGCCGCCGTCCCCCTCGAGGACCCAAACCCCCTCGGCCAGGGCCCGGCGAACCCGCTCGGGATCCTTCTCCACCACCACAAAGGGCACATGGCTTTCGCGCAGGGCGGCCGCGGCCTGCCGGCCGACCCGCCCGAACCCCACCAGGATCACGTGGTCCTTAAGCTTCGCGACCAACCGCTCCATCCTCTTCAACCTCCGGGTCTCGGCACCCTCCTCCACCAGGTAGTCCATGAAGACGCCAAAGGCGTAAAAGAGGCTCATGATTCCGGCGGTCCCCACAAACATGGTGAAGAGGCGCTCCACAGGGGTGTCCACCGGGTAGACCTCGTGGTAGCCGATGGTGGTCATGGTCAGGAAGACCATGTAGAGGGCGTCCAAAAGCGTCGCCCCCTCGTCCCGCCAAAGCCATAGGTAGCCAAGGGTCCCCACCGTGGCCACCGTGGCCACCAAAAGCGCGGGCAAGCGCAAACGTTCCCTCAGCGTCTCCCGACCGCTCGCTTCCACCTTGCCGAGCTTACGATAAAAGCGTGGAAAAGATCGCGGAGGCCCGGGACCGAATCCAAAAGGCCCAACGCGTCGCGGTGCTCACCGGGGCCGGCATCAGCGCCCCCTCGGGCATCCCCACCTTCCGCGATCCCGGGGGGCTTTGGGAGAACTTCAAGATTGAAGACTACGCCACTCCTGAAGGCTTTCGCAAAAACCCCGAAGCGGTCTGGCGGTGGTACGCCTGGCGCTACCGGAAGATCCGCGAGGCCGAGCCCAACGAGGCCCACCGCCTCTTCGCTGAACTCGAAGGGCAAAAGGGCGACGGCTTTCTGCTCGTCACCCAAAACATCGACGGCCTCCACCAAAGGGCGGGTTCAAAACGGGTGGTTGAACTCCACGGGAGCATCCACCGCGCCCGTTGCACCCGCTGCGGCTACCGCACCGAGCTGCCGCCGCCCGAGGTCCTCGAGGCCCACCTTCCCCCCCGCTGCCCAAGGTGCGGCGCCCTCCTCCGCCCCGACGTGGTATGGTTCGGCGAGCTCCTGCCCGCGGGCGCTTTCGAGACGGCGGTGGCCGCCTTCCGCGCCGCCGACCTGGCCCTCGTGGTGGGCACTTCGGCGGTGGTCGAACCGGCGGCGAGCCTGGGCCGGATCGCCAAACAAGCCGGCGCCTACCTCATCGAGATCAACCCCGAGGAAACGCCGCTCACCCCGCTTGCCGACCTTTCCCTGCGCATGGGGGCGATCGAAGGGCTTTCGGCGCTCCTGCGCTGAGGGCCGCGGTCGGGCGGGGCCCCTTGCGTACTTCAACCCTCGGGGATCGCCGCACCCCTACGAGCCGCAGGGGATGCAGGACACCTAGGCTACCCCTGCTTGGAGGTACGCCCCCGCCAAACGACGCGAAAGGGCACCCGGGGGAAACCGAGATCCTCGCGGATTCGGTTTTTGATGTAGTTTTCGAAAGCTCGGGTGATGAACTCGGGGTTATTGACGAAAAACACAAACGTCGGCGGCGCCACTTCGGCCTGGGTGGCGTAGAAGACCTTCAAGGGGCGACCGCGAAAGTTCGGCACCCGGGTCTGGGCCAACCAAAGCTGCACCTGGCGGTTGAGCTCGCCGGTCTCCACCCGCCGGTGCGCCTCTTCGTAAAGGCTTGCCGCCTCGGCAAGCACCCGGGTGAGGTTTTCCCCGGTCTTGGCCGAGACAAAGACCATCGGCAAGTGGGCGAGGTGCTTAAGCCGCTCCCGCAGCTCGGCCCGGACGCGCTTTCGTTCCTCGCGAGGGACCCGATCCCACTTGGTGACGACAACCACCACCGGCTTGCCCGCGTCAAAGGCAAGGTTGGCAAGTTTCAGCTCCCGATCGCCGACCTCGAAGGGGTCCACCACCAGCGCCACCACGTCGGCATCCCGGACCACCCGTTCGGCCCTTCGAATGGCGAACCACTCCACGGCAGTCTCCGGGCGCTTGCGAATGCCGGCGGTATCCACCAGGCGAAACCGGCGCCCGCCAAAGGTAAACTCCACGTCAATCGCGTCCCGGGTGGTGCCGGGTTCGTCCGACACGATCACCCGTTCCTCACCCAGAAGGGCATTTAAAAGCGAGGACTTGCCGGCGTTCGGCCGCCCGATGATGGCGAGCCGAATGGGCTCGACCTCCGCTTCGTCCTCGTCCTGGTAGACAGGGAGCGCCTCCCAGATCCGCTCGATGAGCTCCTCAAGCCCCCGCCGATGCTCCACCGAGGTGGGCAGCGGCGGGCCAAAGCCCAGCGCATGGAGCTCCCCCAGGTAGACCTCGTGCTTTTCGTGGTCCACCTTCGTGGCCACCAGGAGGACCGGTTTGTTCTTCCGGCGCAGGTAGTCGGCAACGGCGTAATCGGCTTCGGTGAGTTCGGCCCGGCCGTCCACCAAAAAGAGCACAAGGTCGGCCTCGTCCACCACCCGGTCCACCTTTTCCCGGATCTTGGCCTCCCATTTGTCGCCGGACCAAACGCCGCCGGTATCCACCAACTTAAAGCGGCCGGTGTCGGTTTCCACCACGGCCTCCTTAAAATCGCGGGTGACGCCGGGCTCGTCGGCCACCACCGCCTCCCGCCGGCCAATGAGGCGGTTGAAAAGGCTCGACTTCCCCACGTTTGGCCGTCCTACAATCACAACCTTTTTCATGGCGTCCACCGGCCGCTGGGCCAAGGTTTCATTGTAGGCCGACGACCCCTTTGCGAAAAGGTCCGCAGCAAGCCTAACCGTTCTGCTCCTCGAACGCTCCAGCGCTTCGTTCGGTACACTGAGGCCGTGAGGGAACGCACCTGGCTCACCGAGGCCGCGCG
>JALUED010000066.1 GCA_027053145.1 Thermaceae bacterium
CCGGGGGCTTCCCAGAGGCCTGGGCGCCTTTACCCGCACTTCGACCAGCCGCAGACCTGGCAGGTCAGGCAGCCATCCTCCACCTTGACCGGGCCGCCGCACTCGGGGCAGGTGGGGCCCTCGTTCGCCGGCGGGCCGCCGGCCGCGACCTCCACCTTGACCTCAGGAGCCGGGGTTTCCTGGGGCTTGGCCTCCGCCTTCGGCCCGGCGGCGGTGAGGGGATGCTGCTCGCCGTTTCCGAGCTTCAGGGCCTGTTCCAGGGCGAGGGCGATCAGGTCGCCCTTGCTGGCCACGAACTTCTTGAAGTAGCTGCCGTAGAGCCCGCCGTTGATGCCCCGAAGGGTGTGGATGATCGCCTCGGGCGGCACGCCGTATTGGAGCGCGATGGATACCACCCGGCCAAGCGCTTCGGCGTCGGCGTTCTGTTCGTCGCCGGCTTTGCCGGTGGTCAGGATGACCTCGATCGGGTGTTCGCCCTGCATGTTCACGGTGACGAGGTAGGAGTAGCGGGTGCCGTCGGAGGCGGTGAGCTTGACCATGTCGGTGAATCCGAAGAGCCGCCCGGTCCGCTCGAAGACCGGCTCCCCGAAGGGGCGGGCGGCGGGCTCGGGACGGGACGCCTCCGCCTGGGGCTCGGTTTTGGGGGCCTCCTCGGAGGCCTTCTTTTGCTTTTCGTCTTTCTTTGAGGTGCTGATCACCTGGAACTCGCGGCTGCCGTCGCGGTAGACGGTGATGCCCTTGCAGCCCGTCCGCCAGGCCTCGGTGTAGGCGGCCTCGACGTCCTCGACCGAGGCGTGGTTCGGGAGGTTGATGGTTTTGGAAAGCGAGTTCCCCACGTAGCCCTCGCGGTCAAAGGCCCGCTGCACCACGCCCTGCATCCGCACGTGGTCGAGGGGGCTCACGTCGTGGGCGCACTTGAAGACCCGTTGGAGTTGCTCCGGCACGAAGTCGAGGCCCTGCACCGAGCCGTGGTTTTCCTGGATCTTCTCGGTGACCTTTTCCCAGTCCCAGCCGCCGTCCTTTTGATAGTCGGGGTGCGGGGGGTAGGCCTCGAGGAGCTCCTTGAAGAGCGGGTGGACGAGGGCCTTGTACTCGCCGCCGATCCGCCGCCAGACGAAGGGGGCGAAGACCGGCTCGATCCCCGAAGAGACCCCCATCAGCATGCTGGTGGTGCCGGTGGGGGCGACGGTGAGCAGGGCGACGTTTCGCCGAGGGCGGATGCCGAGGCTTTTGAAGTACTCCTCGTGCTCGGCGTAAAGGGGAAAGACGCCCCGTTCCTCGGCGAGGGCCTCGGAGGCGGCGGTGGCCTCCTCGCGCATCGCGTCCATGATGCGCTCGACCACCTGCCTTGCCTCCTCGGAGTCGTAGGCGAGGTCCATCTTGATCAGAGCGTCGGCGAGGCCCATGACCCCAAGCCCGAGCCGGCGGAGGGTCTGGGAGGCCCTTTTGTTGTCCTCGAGCACGAACTTGTTGACGTCGAGGACGTTGTCGAGAAAGCGAACGGCGACCCGAACGTCCCGGCGGAAGGCTTCGAAGTCAAAGGTCTTGTCCTCGCGCACGTAGGCGGCGAGGTTCATCGCGCCCAGGTCGCAGGGCTCGCCCACGGTGAGGGGGATTTCGCCGCAAGGGTTGGTGGCGCGGATCTCCCAGCGCTTGCCGAGGCCCTTGAGGGCCGATTTCTCGTTGACGCGGTCAATGAAGATGAGCCCCGGCTCGCCGGTGGCCCAGGCGTGCCAGGCGATCTCGTGCCAGATCCACTTGGCGGGGACCCCGCCCTTGTAGACCGGGACCGGCCGGGCGCCGTCCTCGCGCTCGGGGAGGTCGGGGAGCGTGCCCCGGTACTCGCCTTCCAGGAAGACCGGGTAGTACTTGCCGGGCACCTCCTTGGGCTCGACGGGCCAGAGCGCGTCCTTTTCCAGCGCCTCGATGAAGCGGTTCGTGATCAGAACCGAGATGTTAAAGGTCGAGATGTCGCCCTCGGCGGCCTCGCGGTCAAGGTCCTTGGCGGTGAGGAAGTCAAGGAGGTCCGGGTGGGCGACGTCCAGGGTCGCCATGCCCGCGCCGCGCCGGGTGCCGCCCTGGCGGACCACCCGGAGGACGGGCGCGTAGACGTAGCGGAGCGTGGCCACCGGGCCGGCTTCCGGCCCCCCGCGGTTTGCCCACTCGAGGAAGTTATCGTAGACCTCGATCAGGTAGCTGGTGGGGCCGCTCGCGGTGCCGCCCGAGCTCTTCACCGGGGCCCCCTCGGGGCGGAGCTTGGAGAAGTCCACGTGGGGTTCCTCCCCGGCGAGCGCAAGCCGCACGGCCTCGGCGGCCGCGTCCATGATCCCCGCCATGTCGTCCTCGATCTCGATCACGTTCTCGGGCCGCTCCCGCACGGTGAGCACGCCGTGCTCGCGGGCGAGGGCGGCGAGCTCGGGGGAGAGGGTGCCGTAGACCACCCGCGTCCAGTTGCGCACCGCGTGGGGGAGCTTCTCCCCATCGGGGTTGGTGGAGGGGCGCATCAGCCCTTTGATGAAGTCCTCCACGTCCTTGTGGTCCGCGCGCATGTAGGCGAAGCCGCGGATAAGCCCCGCACGTTTCCCCTTGGGCGCGGAGCGGTAGGGGTCGAGGTTGACGCCGTTGCCGCCGCCGACCTTGGTGACGAGGGCAAGCTTCTTGGCCACCTCCATGATGCCCTCGAGGCTCTCCGGCGGGTTCTCGGTGGCCCCTTGGACAAAGCAGTTCAGCACGTTGCCGTGGGTGGTCGCGGCGCCCGCAAGCACCCGGCCGCCGGGGCAGAAGCGCTTTTGGCTCATGAGCTCATAGAAGCGCTCGGCCCAGGCCTCGCGCTCGGACTCCTTCTCCGGCAGCGCGACCCAGTTGGCGACGCGGCGGAACATGCCGAAGATGTCGCCGTCGCCGGGCTGCAGGTATTGGCGCTTGGCAATGGCGATGGCGTGTTCGTCGAATAGCGGTTGGCTCATCTTCAAAACCTCCCTCGCTAGAGCACCATATATTGTGCTCCTGGCCCCGAAGGCTACCCTATCTTGGGGTGAGATGCAACTCTCTACAACCTTTCGGTACCCCCCAAGTTTACCACCCGGGGGTCCTTTGTTAGGATGGGCCCGCTTGGAGGGGGAGGTGCCGAAGGGGACGCTCTTCGTGATGACCGGACCCTCGGGGGTGGGCAAGGGCACGTTGCGGGCGCGCCTTTTGGAACGTGTCAAGCTCTACTACTCGATCTCCATGACCACCCGGCCCCGGCGCCCCGGCGAGCGCCACGGGGTGGACTACTGGTTTGTGGACCGGGCGCGCTTTGCGGCCGCCGTCGAGCGCGGGGAGCTGCTTGAGTACGCCGAGTACGTGGGCAACTACTACGGCACCCCCCGGGCGCCGGTCGAGCGTCACCTCGCGCGCGGCGAAGACGTTCTTTTGGAGATCGAGGTCGAGGGGGCGAAGCAGGTTAAGGAGAGGGCTCCCGAGCTCGGTATTCCCGCGGTCTTCGTCTTCGTTGTGCCCCCCTCGTTGACCGAACTCCGCCGGCGCCTTTTGCTCCGCGCCGGCGACGGGGAGCCGGCTAAGCTAAAAGAGATCGCCGCCCGTCTCGCTCGGGCGGAGCGGGAGATCCGCGAGGCCGCCGGGGGCGGTTTCGATTACGTGGTGACCAACGACGTCCTCGAGGCCGCGGTGGCCGACCTTGTGCGCATCGTGACGGCGGAGCGCCTTAGGGCCTACCGTCGGCAAGAGGCGGTGGCCGCGGCCCTAAGCAGGGATCCGGAGTTGGAAGCTGAACTCGACGAGATGGAAAGGCGGTGGATGCAAGATGGCCGAACCGGGAATTGACAAGCTGCTGGAGATCGTGGATTCGAAGTATCGGCTCACGATGGTGGTGGCCAAGCGGGCCCAGCAACTCCTTCGCTACAACTTCAAGAACACCGTACTCGAACCCAAGGATTGGCCCAAGATGCGTACCCTCGACGGCGAGGTGCCCGATCCCAACCCCGTCACCTGGGCGATGAAGGAGCTGCTCACCGGCCAGTTCGAGATCGGGGAGAACCTCGTGCCCGAGGACAAACTTTCCCGTTTGCTCGATCAGCTCTACCCCGAAGACGAGGGGGAGGAAGCCTAGCTTGGGTCGGCGCGTGCTCCTCGCGGTCGGCGGAGGTGCGGCGGCGATCAAGGCGCCCCTCGTCGTGCGGCGCCTGATCGAGGCCGGCTATGAGGTGCGTGTGCTCGCCACCGAGCGGGCGCTCTTTTTTACCACCGAGCTCGCCTTGGCCACGGTGAGCGGGCACTCGGTGGCCACCGACGCGCGCTGGTTCGCGCCGAGCGGTCGGGTTTTGCACCTTGAGCTTGCCGCGTGGGCCGATCTCGTGCTCGTGGCCCCGGCCACCGCCGCCGACCTGGCCCGGGCGGCCGCGGGGCTTGCCGAGGACCTGCTTTCGGCGACGATCGCTGCCGGAGCGCGTCGGGTTCTCTGGGCACCGGCGATGAACCCTGCGATGTGGGCGGACCCCGCGGTGCAGGAAAACGTCCGCCGCCTCGCGGGCCGGGGGCACGCCTTTGCCGGCCCCACCTACGGGGCGATGGCGGCGGTGGGGGAGGCGCCGGGCGAGGGGCGGATGCTGGAGCCGGAAGCGCTCGCCGCCCATGTCCGCTACCACCTCACCGCAAAGGATTACGCCGGTCGGACGGTCTTGGTCACCGCTGGGCCGACGCGGGAGTACCTGGATCCGGTTCGGTTCCTCTCAAACCCTTCTTCCGGCAAGATGGGTTTCGCCGTAGCCGAGGCCGCCCGGGATCGGGGGGCGCGGGTGATCTTGGTCCACGGCCCCACGAACCTTCCCGAGCCCTTCGGGGTCGAGCGGGTGCCGGTGGAGCGCGCCCTTGAGATGCACCGCGAGGTGCTCAAGCGCTTTCCGGAGGCCGATCTCGTGGTCATGGCGGCGGCGGTGGCGGATTGGCGGCCGGCGGAGACCAGGCCCGAAAAGGAGGCGAAGGCCGGGGAGGAAAAGCTTCTTCGCCTCGTGCGCACGCCGGACATCCTCGCCGAGCTCGGCGCGAAAAAGCGCGGCCAGGTCCTGGTGGGCTTTGCCATGGAGACGCACGAGGGGCTTACCCGGGCCTTTGCCAAGCTTAAAAGGAAAAACCTCGACCTGATCTGCTTGAACTACCCCACCGACCCCGAGACCGCCTTCGGGGCCGACGAGAACCGGTTGGTCGTGATCGAACGCTCGGGACGGACCGAGGCTTGGGGTAAGGCCTCGAAGCGGGCGCTCGCCGATCGTTTGTTGACCCGAGCCCTCGGCTTTATGCAGCGCCCCGTATAATCATTGAAGAAAACCCAGGAGGGATGCCTTATGCCCAATAAGGAGCTACGCCACAAGAAGATTCAGGAAATTGTTGCCCGCGAGGAGATCTCCACCCAGGCCGAGCTCGTCGAGCGGCTTCGCCAAGAGGGGTTCAACGTGACCCAGGCCACGGTGAGCCGGGACATCAGCGAGCTTCGCCTGGTGCGGGTTCCCTTGGGACGGGGCAAGCACAAGTACGCGCTCGCCCCCATCGAGCTCGAGGAGGACGTGGAGGCCGAGCTCAAGCGGCAATTTAAGGAGTTTGTGCACGACATTGACCGGGGCGGCAACATCATCGTGCTCCGCACCGCCCTCGGCCACGCCGCCGGCATTGCGCTGTTGATCGACAAGCTGAAGGACGACGACCTTGTGGGTACCCTCGCCGGCGACGACACGATCCTAGTGGTGGCCCGCGGGGAGGAGGAGGCGAAGCGGCTTCAGGGCTATTTCGAAGGGCTGCTCGTTTAGTTGGCGGCGATCGCCCTTTTCCTCAAGGCCTTCACCACCCTTTTCGTGGTGATGGACCCGGTGGGGCTTGCGCCCGTTTTCGTGGCGCTCGCCGGGGACCGTCCGCCCACCGAGCGGCGGCGCATCGCCCTGCGGGCGGTCTTGGTTGCGACCTTTCTGCTCGTCTTTTTCGGCTTTTTCGGTGAGCCGCTTCTCCGCTACCTCGGGATCGGTCTCCCCGCCTTCCGCGCCGCCGGAGGCCTTTTGCTCTTTAAGATCGCCCTCGACATGGTTTTCGTTCACCGCGTACGGGAGACGCCGGAGGAAGAGGAGGAGGCCCGGACGCGGGAGGACATCAGCGTCTTTCCGTTGGCCATCCCCTTGCTTGTGGGGCCTGGCGCGATGGCCAGCATTCTCGTGCTTGTAGCCGAGGCGCGGCACGTGCCGGGCGGGGCTTGGGCGGTGGCGCTGGCGGCGGCGCTGGTCTTGCTTTTGGCTTACCTTGCCCTCAGGCTTGCCGCGGCGCTGAGCCGCTTGCTTGGGCGGACCGGGGTGAACGTGGTCACCCGGGTGCTCGGGGTGTTGCTTGCCGCGCTCGCGGTGCAGTTCGTCTTCGACGGGGTGGCGGCCGCGTTCTTCTAAGGAAGCAAAAAGCGCCGGCCCTTAGGGGCCGGCGAAGGCTTTCGCGCTCGGCTCAGGCGATTCGGGCCTCGAGGTACTCCCGTTCGCCCTCGAGGATCATCCGGGCCTCTTCGGGGTTCTTGGGGTATTCCTTGCCGCGGTTGACCAGATAGGTCTCGTAGCGCCGGATGCCAAACGCTTCGGTGAGGTAGCGCACCGCGGTCTCGATCTCGAAGTCCTTGCAAGAGAAGATGTCCACGCTGATAAAGCGCCGCTTGGGGAAGGTATGGATGGCGATGTGCGACTCGGCGATGATGACCACGCCCGCAAGCCCCTCGTCCTCCTCGGTCTGCCCCTTGTAGTCGTAGACCGAGGGGGGGAGTACCTTGGTCATCTCCATCTTCTCGGGAAGCTCGTCGAGGACCCGGTAGATCAGGTCCTTATCGGCGAGCTTCTGAGGATCCGCGTCGTAGCCATCAATCATCAGGTGCGGTCCGAACCCGAAGAGCTCCATCTCTCGACCTCCTTTCCTCGAGGGGACGGGGTACCCCCGTCCGCATTCGGCATTATGGAGGCGCGTAATGAGTTTGTCAAGATTGGCCTCCAGGTTTGTCCAAATCTCGCCGCTTCTACCCCTACCTGATTCACAGGATGTCCGATGAAAGCGCGATATTCGGCGCTACGCCCCTTGCAAGAGAATGCCCCGAGTTTTTGTCCAAATCTTTGGCGGAGTGGGCCTTGGATTTTTTCCCTGCCCCCGGGAGGTATCCCGTTGGGGTCGAAAAGGTTCCTTAGTGCTGGGACATTCTTCGCGGGGCGAGGGGTAAACTGGGGCGGAGAGGAGGGGATATGTACCGCGGCAGAGAAGGGCAATGGGCTTTCTACCTCCACCGGATCTCGGGGGTGGCGATCCTTCTGTTTTTGACCCTCCACGTTGCCGAGATCTCCAGCTCCATGTTCGGGCCCAAGTGGTTCAACGCCCTCCTTGCCTTCGAGGCGAACCCGGTTTTTGGCCTCGGGCTTGTCGGCGTGGCCGCGTTGGTCCTCTACCACGCCCTAAACGGGCTCCGGATTATCCTGATGGACTTCACCTCCTGGGGGGTGCGGTACCAGCGGCAGCTTTGGTACGGCGTGTGGGTGCTTTACGTCCTGATCGGCTTCCCCATGCTCTTTGCGATGCTTGGGCACGTCTTTGGGGGTGGTGAGTGATGGCCATGCGCGCCCGCCGCTTCGAGGAGGCGAAAAGACTGGCTACAAGCAACCTCGAGCTCGCTTGGTGGATCTTCATGCGGGTCTCGGGGGTGCTGCTTGTTTTCCTGGTCTTAGGCCACCTCTACACCCGCGCGGTGATCTTCGACTTCCACCACGAACTCAACTACGATCACATGGTCCGAGTGATGAACTCCGTCACCTGGAAGTTTTACAACTGGCTGTTGCTCTTCCTTTCGGTTTTGCACGGCACCAATGGGCTCCGCTACATCATTGACGATTACGTTGCCTCGGGCCGGGCCCGGGCCTGGGTGAAGGTCGTGGTCTACACCCTCGTCTTTCTGGTGACCGTGTTCGGCACCCTCGCGCTTTGGGGCTGGAACTACCAGCCGATGGAATAGGGAGGTAGGGATGGCACACCAACACGACGTACTGGTAATCGGCGCCGGCGGCGCGGGGCTTACTGCCGCGCTCTACGCCGCCCGCGCGGGCGCCGACGTGGCGGTGATCTCGAAGCTCTACCCCACCCGCTCCCACACCGGCGCCGCCCAGGGGGGCATCGGCGCCGCGCTTGGCAACGTCGAGGAAGACCATTGGGAGTGGCACATGTTCGACACCGTCAAGGGCGGGGACTACCTCACCGACCAGGACGCGGCTGAGGTCTTCGCCCGCGAGGTGATCGACGCGGTCATCGAGCTGGAGCACATGGGCCTTCCCTTCGACCGGCTTCCAAACGGCAAGATCGCCCAGCGCCGCTTTGGCGGCCACACCAAGGAGTGGGGTAAGGCCCCGGTGGCCCGCGCCGCCCACGCCGCCGACCGCACCGGCCACATGATCCTCCAGACCCTCTACCAGCAGGCGGTCAAGCATGGCATCACCTTCTACAACGAGTTCCACGTTCTCGATGTCCTCTTCGATAAGGACGGTCGGGCGATCGGCGCGGTGGCGATGGAGTTCGCCACCGGCGAGCTCCACACCTTCCAGGCCAAGGCGATCGTGATCGCCTCCGGAGGCTTTGGCCGGATCTACAAGGTGACCTCGAACGCCTTCACCTTGACCGGCGACCTGCAGGCGATTCTTTACCGCAAGGGGTGGTTGCCCCTGGAGGACATGGAGTTCTACCAGTTCCACCCCACCGGGCTATACCGGCTCGGCATCCTGGTGACCGAGGGCGCCCGGGGCGAAGGCGGCATTCTCCGAAACGCCGAGGGCGAGCGCTTCATGGAGCGCTATGCCCCCACCATCAAGGACCTGGCCCCCCGCGACGTGGTGAGCCGCGCGATGTACCTGGAGATCCGCGAGGGGCGGGGTTGCGGGCCGAACAAAGACTACATCTGCCTCGACCTCACCCACCTCGACCCCGAGATCATCGAGAAAAAGCTTCCCGACATCGCCGAGTTCGCCCGCACCTACTTGGGCGTGGACCCGGTGAAGGAGATGATCCCGGTGGTGCCCACCGCCCACTACGCCATGGGCGGGATCCCCACCACCCTCGACGGCGAGGTCGTCAAGGACGGGGAGAACACCGTGGTGCCCGGCCTTTTTGCCGCCGGCGAGGCGGCCTGCGTCAGCCTCCACGGCGCGAACCGCCTGGGCACCAACTCGCTCGGCGACCTGGTGGTCTTCGGCCGCCGGGCCGGGCTTGCCGCCGCCCGGTTTGCCCAGCGCGAGACCTTCGTGGATCTCCCGCCGGATGCTACCGGCGAGGCCCGGGCGCTCATTGAGAAGATCAAGGCGAACGCCGGCGGCGAAAGCCCCTACGCCATTCGCAAGGATCTCCAGGAGACGATGATGGAGAACGCCTCGGTCTTCCGCACCGAGGAGCTGCTTGCAAAGCAGATCGAAATCTTAAAGGAGCTTTTCGACCGCTACGAGAAGGTCACCATCCAGGACAAGGGCGAGCGCTACAACGCCGACCTGGTTGAGGCCTTGGAGCTTGGCTTCCTGCTTGAGAACGCCGAGGCCCTGGTGCATTCGGCCAGAAACCGCAAGGAATCCCGCGGCGCCCACGCCCGCGAGGACTACCCCGAGCGCGACGACGCGAACTGGCTCAAGCACACCCTCGTCTACAAGGAAGGAAACGGCAAGGTGCGCTTCGCCTACAAGCCGGTGGTGATCACCAAGTTCGAGCCGAAGCCGAGGGCGTACTAGGGAGGGCGCGATGCAGGTCACGCTCAAGATTCTCCGCTACAACCCCGAAAAGGACGCCCGGCCCCATTGGGAAAGCTACCGCTTGGAGGCCGAGCCGATGGACCGGGTGCTTGACCTCCTCCACAAGGTGAAGTGGGAAGGTGACGGTACCCTGGCCTTCCGCCGGAGCTGCGGCCACGGCATCTGCGGCTCCTGCGCAATGATGATCAACGGCCGGAACCGGCTTGCTTGCAAGACCCTGGTTAAGGACCTGGGTACCGACGTGATCGAGGTCCAGCCCATTCGGGGCCTGCCGGTGCAAAAGGACCTTGTGGTGGATATGGAGCCCTTCTTTAAGGCCTACCGGGCGGTCAAGCCCTGGCTCATCAACGACGAACCCCCGCCCGAGCGCGAGCGGCTCCAGTCCCCCGAGGAGCGGGCGCGTTACGACGAGGGCACGAAGTGCATCCTCTGCGCCTCCTGCACCACGAGCTGCCCGGTCTTCTGGGTGAACGGCACGTACATTGGGCCCGCCGCGGTGGTGCAGGCCCACCGCTTCATCTACGACTCCCGCGACCGGGGCGCCCACGAGCGTTTCCCCGTCCTCGGCTCCACCGGCGGCGTCTGGCGTTGCCGCACCGCCTACAACTGCACCGAGGCCTGCCCGCGGGAGATCCCGGTAACCCAGCTCATTCAGGAGGTCAAGCGGGCGATCATGTTCGGGGAGTTTTAAAAAGGGCCTGTGGCTTGTGGAGGGGGCCGCCTTCGGGCGGCCCCCTTTGCGCGGGGGAGGGGACGGCAATCGGGGCTTCGCGGAACCTCGGCGTTGGGCCCGGTGGAAGTTGGGGCCTAGCCGTCTTCCAGGTTCGCCCGCAGCCGCTTCGCTTCGTTCTCGAGGGCCCATAGCCTTTCCACCTTGGCCTCAAGCGCCTCGAGCGCCCCCTGGATCCGCTCGCAGTCGGGGCGGTAGAGCGCCCGGAAGCGCTCGGCGCTTTTTTCGAGCTCCTCGGCGAGGGCTTTTTCGAGGGCGGTCTCGAGCTCCTCCCGGATCGCCGCGAGCCTCCGCTTGAACGCCCGAAGCGCGGCCTCCCGCCGGCGGGGGAGGACCGAGAGGCCAAGGATGGCGGCGGCGAGGCCGGCGGTGAGGCCGGTGACGTCGGCGGCGAGGCCGTGAAGCAAAAGGGCGATCAGCGCCCCAAGCCCCACCGCCCCCGCCTCGACCAGGGCGGTGGCCTTGAGGGCGGCTTCGACCCGGCCTTGGACGAAGGCGGCCTCGGCCTCCGGCGAGAAGCGGGCGAGCGCTTTTTGGAGCCTTGCCCTGAGGTCCTCTGCTTCCTCGGGTTCGATCGGCCGCCCGGTCTGGATCAGGTCGAGGGCGGAGGCGAGGAGGTCCCGCTCGCGCCGGCCGATCCAGGCCAGGGCGTCGGTGAGCTCGAGCACGAGCTGTTCCTCGGCGTTTTGGATCACCTCGGCCTCGAAGCTTTTTTGCACCCGGCTCGCGTTCAAAAGGTCGAGGATCCGTCCGAGCCGCACGTGTTCCTTGAACCAGCGCTCGCCCCGCTTTTCGATCTCGGCGAAGACCTGGGCGAGCCGCGCCTTGCGCCCGGCGAAATCCTCCTGGGTTTGCCGGAGGTGGCGCTTTAGCAGGGCGTCCAGCGTCCGGCAGCGCTCGGCCTCGGCGAGCAGGCGCTTGCGCTCGGCGGAAAGCCGCGCTTGGCCTTCCTCGAGGAGCCTTTGGAGCACCCCGAGGGGGCTCGATAGCTTGAGGCGGGTGGCTTCGTGCTTTAGCACCTCGCGGATCTTGGCCTCGAGCTCGGCCAAGCCCTCCCCCGTCTTCGCGCTCACCAGGAAGACCGGCGGCAAGAGGCCCAGCGTCTCCCGGGCCTTCTCGAGGACGAAGGCGCGGACCTCCTCCTTTTCCGCCTCGTTCAGGAGGTCGGCCTTGTTCACCACCAGGACGACCTTCTTGCCCCAGGCGCGAATCAGCTCCAAAAACCGCCGCTCGCTCTCGGCGTAGGGGCGGTCAGCGCTGGTGGTGAAGAGGATCAGGTCGGCCCGGGGGAGGAAGGCCTCGGTGAGCTGCTGGTGGCGGCGGATCACCGCGTTGGTCCCCGGGGTGTCCACGAAGCGGAGCGTCTTCAAAAGTTCGTGGGGGAAGCGAACGAGGACCAGGTCCTCGCTGAGGGCCTCGGTGCCCTCGCCGTAGGCGATGAGCTGGATCTTGTCGGTCGTCGGGGTGACCCCCTCTTGCAAAAGCGGCGCGCCGAGGAGGGCGTTTAAAAGCGCGGACTTCCCGGAGTTGAACTCGCCCGCGACCACCAGCAAAAAGGGCCCCTCGAGGTCCAAAAGCGCCTGCTTTAAGGGCGCGGTCTCGACCCCGAGGGGGGCAAGGGCCTCGAGCCCCTCGGCGAGCAGCGCCCGCACCGCCTCGGCCTTGGCGACGAGTTCCGGGTCCAGCCGCACGGCCCTACCTTACCCAAACCCGGCCGCGAAGGTCGGAAAGCCGCGCGTGGGCTAGGAAGAAAAGGTGGCTTTTGGCACCGCTGTCGCTTGCGCCAAAGTCCGGGGCGGCCACCCTGGCCCCGAGCCCTAGGAGCCTGGGAAGCAGCCGGGCCTCGCTTTCGCCAAAAAAGAGCAGGGCGCCGACGAGCCGGGCGGACTCGGCCTCGAGGAGACGGTCAATGTGCCAAAAGAGGGCGCCCTTCCTTCCTTGGGCTTTGGGGAAGCGCGCTTTGAAGGCGGCGAGGGAGGGGTGGGGCGGTCCTTTGAGCCTCCTTGCGTGGCGGAGGAGCCTTGGGCCAAAGCCCCGCATCGCGCTCCCCAGGTAGACGAGCTCCCCGGGGGCGATCCGGAAGCGGCCGAGCTCGAGGGGCGCTTGGAGCTCGATAAGGAGCAGGTAGGCCCCGCCCTTCATGCCCGCGCCCGCTTGATCGCCTCCAGGGCCTCGGGGTTTTCGAGCGCCGAGGTGTCGCCGGTCTCTTCCCCGAGGTAGGCGGCCTTGATCAGCCGCCGCATCACCTTGGCGTTTCGCGTCTTGGGCAGGTCGGGGACGAAGATCACCCGGTCGGGGGCAAGCGGCTTCCCGATCCGCTCGGCGACCTTTTGGATGATCGCCTCCGCGAGGGCCTCGCTGGGTTCGAAGCCGGGGTTCAGGACGACGAAGACCACCGGCACCTCGCCCTTGACCGGGTGGGGCACGCCGATCGCCCCCGCCTCCTTCACCGCCGGGTGGGCCACCGCCGCCGACTCGATCTCGGCGGGACCGATCCGCTTGCCGGCGACCTTCAGCGTGTCGTCGGAGCGACCGAGGATGAACCAGTGGCCCTCCTCGTCCACCATCGCCCAGTCGCCGTGGACCCAGACGTTTTCAAACCGGCTCCAGTAGGTCTTCTCGTAGCGCTCGGGGTCCCGCCAGAACCCCTTGGTCATGCCGGGCCAGGGGGCGAGGACGGCGAGCTCGCCGACCTGGCCCACCACCGGCTTCCCGGCGTCGTCGAGGACCGCCGCCTTCATCCCGGGGGCGGGGGTGTTGA
>JALUED010000067.1 GCA_027053145.1 Thermaceae bacterium
GCGTGGGGGTGGGGATGCTCGTGCTCGCCTCGCTGGCCTGGGCGATCTACTCGCTTTCGGCGCGAACCGTGGGAGCCCGCTACCCCCTGCTTTTCTGGGTCAGCCTGGGCTACGTGGGGGGGATGGTGCCTTACTGGCTTTTTGGGCTTTTGCAGGTCGTCCGCCTCCCCTTTGCCGAGCTCCCCGCCTGGGTTTGGCCTGCGACCGCGGCAAGCGGGCTTTTTGCCAACGTGGTGGCCTACCTTGCTTGGATGCGGGCGGTCCAGCTCTTGGGGCCGGGAAAGGCCGGGGTCTGGCAGAACCTGGCCCCGGTTCTTGGGGCGCTCGGCGGGTACGTCTTTTTGGGCGAGCGGCTTTCGCCCCTCGCCCTTTTCGGCGGGGCGCTCGTGCTTTTCGGCGTCGTCCTCACCCAGCGGGCACGCGTTCGCGGCTCAAAGGGTTTTTCGCCGCCGCCACCCGAGCCAAAAAGCGCTCCTCGCCCTCGATGAGGGCGGCAAGTTCACCGGGGGCGAGGGCGGCTTCGAAGAGCCGGCGGACGCCGTGCTGGGCGAAGGTCTCGAGCAGCGCTTTGAGCGCGCGAACGCCTCCTTCGCCAAAGGCGGGGCCAAAGGCCAAGGGGGTGAGCACCGGCTCGGGGGTGCCAAGCACGAGCGCGGCGTAGCCGGTTCGCGCGCGCGTGCCCTGCCAAGGGGCCACCAGGGTGAGGGAGAGCCGCGGCCAGTGGGCGCCTTTTAGGGCCTCAAGCAGCGCGGCCCGGCTTGCTTCGGGTCGGCCGACGTATCCCACGATGCGCATGGACCTATTTTCGCACGGAAAAGCCCCCGGGGTCCCCGGGGGCTTTTCCCCGTTACTTCTGGTTTAAAAGCTCCAGCGCCTTTTGCAGGATGGCGTCGTGTTCGAGGTCAACGAGCGCTTGGCCGGGGACGTCGGAGGTTTTGCGCGGGGGCACCGCCTCGCTTTGGGAGAACTTGCCTTCGGCGTCCACCTTGGCTTTAAGCCGCTTGACCACTTTGCCGCTTGCGTCGCGGACCACGAGCTCCACCTCGCCGCCCGGTGGGGCGCCGATGCCCTCGAAGGCAAGGGGCTCGGGGAACCGGGTGTCCTTGACCACGTAGTCGGGCGTGATGCCCTTTTGGTGGATCGCCCTGCGTTTTGGGGTGAGCCATTCGAAGGTCACCAGGGTGAGCTCGCCGCCGTTGGCGAGCGTAAAGACGTTTTGGCCGACCCCCTTGCCGAAGGTCTTTTCGCCTACGACCGGGGCGCGGCCGTAGTCCTGCAGCGCGCCGGAGACGATCTCCGAGGCCGAGGCGGAGTTTCCGTTGACCAGGACCACCATGGGGCCGCTCCAAAGGGTGTTGGGGCTTGCCTCGCAAAACGCTCGGGTGACGTTGCGCGAGCGCGTGTAGACGATCACCCCGTGGTCGAGGAAGGCGTCGGCGACCTGGCAGCCCTGGTCGAGGAGGCCGCCGCCGTTGTCGCGCAGATCAAGGATGAGTTTCTTTGCGCCCTGCTTTTTCAGCGCTTCGATGGCGGACCGTAGCTGATCCATGACCTTGACGTTGAGGAAGGTCTCGATGGCTACGTAGCCTACGTTTCCAGGCAGCATGGCCTTGGAGACCGAGACGATCTCGATCTTCTCGCGGCGGATCTTAAAGCGGAGCACCGCCCTTGAGCCCTTCCTTCGGACGCCGATCTCCACCGTGGTCCCCTTGGGGCCGCGGATCTTGGCGACGATGTCGAAGAGGTCGAGCTCGGTGACGTCCTCGCCGTCCACCTCAACGATTTCGTCCCCGGCTTTGAGTCCGGCGCGGAAGGCGGGTCCGCCCCGGAAGACGGTGAGGATCTTGGCCCCGGTGCCGTCGGGGCGGGCGGCTTGGATGACCACCCCGATGCCGTAGAACTCGCCCCGGACGTCCTCGTTTCGGATCTTGGTGTGGCGCGGGGGGCTGTAGCTGGTAAAGGGATCGTCCAAGGCGTCCACCTGGCCGCGGATTGCACCCTCCCGGACCTTCCTTAGGTCTTCCTCGCTGAGCTTTTTGAGGTAGTGGTCTTTGATGAGCTCGTAGGTCTCAAGGGCGGAGCGGCCGTAGGGGTCTTCCAAGAAATCTTGCGCCGTGATCGCGCCCAGTTGGGCAATGCCAACGGCAGCTGCAGCGGCGATGAGAGCGGTGAGAACGCGGCTTGGCTTCATGGGGGGCATTCTACCGATCGGGCATGAGAAACCGGTACGCTAGGGCCGTGATTCACCTGCACCGGGTGTCGCTCGCCTACCCTGGAACGAAGACCCTCGCGCTTTACGACGTCAACCTGGAGATCCAAAGGGGGGAGTTCGTCTTCCTGGTGGGGCCCTCGGGGGCAGGGAAGTCGAGCCTGCTTTCCCTTATCCTTCGCCGGGTTTTGCCCACCAAGGGGGCGGTTTACGTCGAGGGCACGAACCTCCGCCACCTTCGGGGCAACCGGGTCGCCCTTTACCGCCGTCAGGTGGGGGTCGTCTTTCAGGACCACCGGTTGCTTCCCGCTCGCACGGTGGAGGAGAACCTGGCCTTTGTGCTCCGGGTGCAAGGGGTGCCGCGGCGCCTTTGGCCAGAGCGGATCGTCCGGGCGTTGCGTACGGTGGGGCTTTTGCACAAGCGGCGGGCGTTCCCCCACCAGCTCTCGGTGGGCGAGGCCCAGCGGGTGGCGGTGGCCCGGGCGCTGATCTCAGAGCCCAAGATCCTGCTCGCCGACGAGCCGACCGGAAACCTGGATTGGGAAAACGCCCAAGCGGTTTTGAACCTGTTTAAGCTGGCCCACGTCAAGGGGGCCACGGTGATCTTCGCCACCCATGCGCAGGAACTCGTCCGTGCCTATCCAAAGCGTGTGGTGGCGCTCCGGGCTGGCCAGGTCGTGGCCGACCGTCGGCTTGGCTAGAATGAGGGCGAAGGGAAAGGAGGGGACGATGCAGATCTACCGGCTCGTCGGTCGCAACGTCGAGATCACCGACGCCATCCGTAACTACTTGGAGAAAAAACTTGCCCGCCTGGAGCGCTACTTCGACGGCATTCAGGACGCCAAGGTGGTGCTCTCGCTTGCGGGTAGTCCCCACGTCGAGCGCCGTGCCAAGGCCGAGATTCAGCTCAACGTCCCCGGCGGCCTCATCCGGGTGGAGGAGGAGGATCCCGACCTTTACGCCGCCATTGACCAGGCGGTGGAGGTGCTCGAAAAGCAGCTCAAACGTTTCAAGGGTCGGCTCTTAGGCAAGCGGCGCCCGGGCCCTGCCCAGCCCGCGGCGACCCCAGCGGTCGAGGAGGAGGCCTTCGCGCCGGAGATCGTGCGCGTCAAGCGGTTTGAGATGAAGCCGATGACGCCCGAGGATGCCGCGGTGCAGATGGAGGCGCTTGGGCACAGCTTCTTCGTCTTCGAGAACGCCGACACCGGCGAGATCAACGTGATCTACCGCCGGAAGGACGGCCACTACGGCCTGATCGAGCCGAGGAGGTAGCGGCGGGTGCGGATCCTCTTCGGGATCTCGCTCCTCTTCGCGCTGGGCTTCGCCCAGATGAGGGTCGAGAGCCCCGCGTTCGCCTACGGGGCACCGATCCCGCGGGCCTACACCTGCGACGGCGCCGACCGGAGCCCGCCTTTGGTCTTTTATGGCGTGCCCAGGGAAGCCCGCTCGCTCGTCTTGCTCGTGCTCGACCCCGACGCGCCCGGCGGCACCTTCCACCATTGGGCGGTCTACGACCTTTCTCCCGCCGTCCCCGGGCTTCCCGAGGGGGTGCCGAAGCGGGCGGAGCTCCAGGAATTCGTCCAGGGGACCAACGACTTCGGCCGGGTGGGCTACGGCGGTCCCTGCCCGCCCCGGGGCCACCC
>JALUED010000068.1 GCA_027053145.1 Thermaceae bacterium
GGAGGAAGGTGGCGAAGTACTTGGTGTCCTCCTCCGGGCCCATGAGCAAGACCCGCTGGATGCCCCGCTCCTCGACGAAGCGGGCGAGCTCGGCGGCGCGGTCCTTGTAAAAGCGGTGGGTCCACTCAAGCAGCCTGCGGTCGAACTTGTCCTTGGCGGTGCCGCCCCGGGCCGCGGCGGCGTAGCCCCCCACGGTGCGGGGCGCCGCCGGGCGCGACTCGGAAAGCCTCCGCCACTCCTCCGGAGCCACCGCCCGGAAGGCGTCCATGACCTCCTCGATCTGGTTCATGAAGACCTCAAAGAGCCGCCAGCGCTCGCGGTCGAGGAGCACCACGCCGTAGCGCTCGTACTCGTCGAGGGCAAAAAGCAACGGGGCCACATAGGGCTCGCCCCAGCGGGCCTCGACGAGGCCGGTTCTTAGGTCCACCACCGGAAGCTCGACGCCGAGGTCGAAGACCTCAAGGAAGTCCTCCCCGGCGAAGACCGCCCGCGTCACCGCCTGGGGCGCGTCGTGCTCCAGGCGCAAAAGCACCCGCTCGGCGATCTTCCGGGGCACCCCGAGCGCCTTCAGGGTGTCCTTGGCGCGGATGACGTAGGGCTTTTGCTTGTGGTCAAAGGTGTACTCGCTGACGTTGGGGTCGGCGGGGTTCACGAGGACGTAGAGGGAAAGCACCGGAGCGGGGTGCTCACTAAGGCGTTTTACCGCGTGAATGGCGTCCTTCCCCAGCATCGCCGCCTCCCTAGGCCCCCTCGGCATAGGGGTCGAGCTTGGCGAGGACCTCGAGGAGCTCTTTATAGTTCGCCTCTTCCTCCGCCTTGATCCGCGCAAAGAGTTTTTTGGTCTCGGGATCGCCGAGGCCGAAGGCCTCCTCGAGGTAGGCCACCCGGTCCGCCTTCTCGGACTCAAGGGCCTTTAGAAGCTCATCCCAGGTCGCCCCCGCCTTCCCTTCAGGCGGCGGGGGCAGGGTGCCGCCGAGCGCCTTGATCCGCTCAGCCAAAAGTTCGGCGTGCCGCCGCTCGCGCTCGGCGATGCGCCGAAGCACCGCCTTGAGCTCGGGGTAGGGAAGCCCCTCCGCCGCGCGCTCGGCCGTCTGGGCGTCGGCGAGCTCGTCCCGGTAATGGGCCCTTAGGACCTCAAGCAGGCGCTTTCGGCTTTCCGGCAAACGTCCCAGGATGCCCGTCATGCCGACCCCCTTCGCCCTTAGGCTAGCGATTGATAAGGGCATTGTCAACTAGCCTGCGCGTTGAATAATCATAGAGGCGGGCGAATAGAATGGCCGACGAAGGAGGAAAACCGTGAGGCGATGGCTCACGATCGGCCTTACCCTGCTCTTCGCCCTGGCCCTCGCCGGGGCGGGCGCGCTCCTCGCCCAGGGGCGGTTCCAAGCCGCCTACGAAAGCGCCGCGAAGGCGGGCGACTGGGTGCTCGCCGCCCGGGCGGCGAGCTTTTACGCCCTGTACCAGGCCAAGGACGACCAAGCCCGCGCCGCCTGGTTCGCCCGCGCCGAGGCCGCGGCCCGGCAGGCCATCCAAGCCGACCCCCAAAACCCCGCAGCCCACTTCGAGCTGGCCCGGGCGCTGGGGCGGCTCGCCCAGTACCGGGGCATCCTGCAATCGCTCTCGCTGGCGGCCGAGGTGCGGGACCACCTCAAAAAGGCCTTAGCCCTCAAGCCCGACTACGCAAGCGCGATGGTGGCGCTCGCCATCTGGCACCTGGAGCTTTCCCAAAAGGGCGTGGGCTGGCTCTACGGCGCCGATGGCGGGAAGGTGATCCCGCTCTTTGAGCGGGCGATCGAGCTTGAGCCCGACCGCATCATCCACCGCTACGAATACGCCAAGGCCCTCGCCCGGCTGGGGAAAACGCAAAAAGCCCTCAAGCAGCTCGAGGCCGCCCTTGCGCTCTCTCCCCGGGACGCCCGGGACACCTACGTCCTCGCCGAGGCCCAGGAGCTTTTGGAGAAGTTGCTCAAAAAGTGAGCCGCGGGGGCCGGCAAACCTAGGCTAGACGTCGAGTTCGGCGAACTTCGCGTACTCCTCGATGAAGCGCCGGCGGGGGGCGACGTCCGAACCCATCAGCTCCTCGAAGATCTCGCTGGCCTCGAGGGCGTCCTCGATCGTGACCTTCTTCAGGATCCGGGTCTCGGGGTTCATCGTGGTCTCCCAAAGCTGGTCGGGGTTCATCTCCCCAAGACCCTTAAAGCGCTGGATCTCGACGTTCTTGCCCTCAAGCTCCTTTAGCCGCTTTTCGAGCTCGGCGTCGTCGTAGACGTACTCGACCCTCTTCCCGACGCGGAGCCTATAGAGCGGGGGCTTTGCGATGTAGAGGTAGCCCGCCTCGATCAGGGGGCGCATGTAGCGGTAGAAGAAGGTGAGCAAGAGGGTGCGGATGTGGGAGCCGTCCACGTCGGCGTCGGTCATCAGGATGATCTTCTTGTAGCGCACCGCGTCCAGGTCGAAGTGGGCGTCGTTCCCGGTGCCCTGGATCCCGGCGCCGATTGCCGCCACCATGGCCCGGATCTCGTTGTTCTTGAGGGCCTTTTCCAGGTTCGCCTTCTCCACGTTCAGGATCTTGCCGCGAAGCGGCAGGATCGCCTGGAAGCGCCGGTCCCGCCCCTGCTTGGCCGAGCCGCCGGCGGAGTCGCCCTCGACGATGAAGAGCTCGGCCTCATCGGGGTTTTCGGTCTGGCAGTCGGCGAGCTTGCCAGGGAGGTCGTCGGACTCGAGGGGGTTTTGCCTCCGGACGAGCTCCCGCGCCTTCCGCGCCGCCTCCCGAGCCTGGGCCGCCCGCTGGGCCTTTTCGTAGATGACCCGGCCCACCTTAGGGTGCTTTTCCAGATGCTCAAGGAGCCGCTCGTAGACCACCGCTTGGACCGCCGCGCCCGCCTCGGGGTTCAAAAGCTTCCCCTTGGTCTGCCCCTCGAACTGGGGCTGGGGAAGCTTGACGCTGACCACGGCGTAGAGGCCTTCAAGCAGGTCCTCGCTTGCGGGCTTCGGCCCCTTGCCCTTTTCGAGCCCGGCCCGCTTTGCGTACTGGTGGATCGCCCGGGTGTAGGCGGAGCGAAACCCCGAGACGTGGGTGCCCCCGTCCCTCGTGGGGATTAGGTTGGCGTAGGCCAGGATCTCGGTGTTGTAGCCCCGGGTGTGGAGGAGGCCGACGTCCACCTCGATCTCGCCGCTCTTACCCGAAAGCAGGATCGGCCGCTCGTAAAGCGGCTCCTCACCCTCGGCGAGCGCCCGGGCGAAGGAGGCGACCCCGCCCTTGTCCTCAAAGACCTCCCGATTGCCGGTGCGCTCGTCGGTGAGGGTGATCTTGAGCCCCCCGGCAAGGAAGCTCACCTCCCGGAGCCGCCGCCGCACCCGGCGGTAGTCGAAGCTCTGCTCGCCGAAGATCTCGGGGTCGGGCTTAAAGCGGACCCGGGTCCCGGTCTTCTTGCCCCGCACCTTGCCCACCACCTTGAGGGGCTCCGTCACCCTGCCGCGGGAGAACGCGATGCGGTAGTGCTTGCCGTCGCGGAAGACCTCGACCACGGTCCACTCGGAGAGGGCGTTGACCACGCTCGCCCCCACCCCGTGGAGCCCGCCCGAGACCTTATAGGCGCCGGAGTCGAACTTGCCGCCGGCGTGGAGCTCGGTGTAGATCACCTCCACCGCCGGCCGCCCTTCCCCCGGCATCACGTCCACCGGAATGCCGCGGCCGTTGTCGGCCACGCTCGCCGAGCCGTCTTGGTGCAAGGTGACCTCGATGGCGTCGGCGAAGCCGGCGAGCGCCTCGTCCACGGCGTTGTCGAGGATCTCGAAGAGCAGCTGGTGGTAACCCTCGGGCCCGAGGCCGGCGATGTACATGG
>JALUED010000069.1 GCA_027053145.1 Thermaceae bacterium
CGAGTACTACAAAAACGGCGGCATCCTGCAGACGGTGCTGCGCAAACTTCTCCAAAGCTAGCCTCCTGCGACCCTCACCTCCCCTACCCCCGGGCCGCGGCCTGGGGGTAGGCTTATTTCGTGCCCGCCTACGTCGGCTTCTACGCCGCCAGGCTGGAGATGCCCTGGGTGCGGAGCCTAAAGGAAAAGCGAGCGCTCGTTCGGCCGGTCCTCGAGCGCATCCGCGCCCGTTTCCCGGTCTCGGCCGCACGCCTAGAGGGCCTCGACGCCCACGGCTGGGAAGCGGTGGGCTTTGTGGCGATCGGAAACGAAGCCGCTCAGGTGGAGGCGGTCCTAACGCAGGTGGCCGCTTTCCTCCGGACCAACGGCGAATACCTAGTCAGCGAGGAACGGTTCGAGGTCGTGCGCTGGGACACCGACGGCCTGCCGCTTGGGCCCTAGAATGGCGGCTATGGACCGGGCGCTGAGAAAGGAAGTCCTGAGGAAGCTCCACTACGGGGTCTACGTCGTCACCGCCCGCGAGGGCGAGGCGTATTCAGGGGCGCTCATCACCTGGCTGTCCCAGGCCTCGCTGGAACCACCTCTAGTGATGATGGCCCTGCGCAAGGACTCCAAGATCTACGAACTCCTCCGCACAAGCGGACAAGGCGTGGTCCACATCCTCGCTGAAGGCCAAAAGGACCTCGCCGCCGACTTCTTCAAAGCCACAAAGGTCGAAGACGGCAAGCTGAACGGCCACCCCTTCCGCCTCGAAGCAGGGCTCCCCGTGCTCACCGAGGTGCAGTGGTACTTCCGTTTTGAAGCCCGGGAGTGGGCCAAGGGTGGCGACCACGGGGTGCTGGTCGCCGAGGTGGTGGCGGTAGGCAAGAACGCGGAGGCCGAGCGCAGCCTCTGCCTCCGCGATACCGGCTGGAGCTACGGCGGCTAGGCCACGCGCTCGAGGGCAAGGGCGGTGGCCCCGCCGGTGCCGTGGCAGATGGCGGCGAGCCCGCGCTCGCCGTCTTTCTTTTCCAGAACGTTCAAAAGCGTAACCAAAATCCGCGCCCCCGAGGCCCCGATGGGATGGCCGAGGGCAATCGCACCGCCGAAGACGTTGAGCCGCTCCCGGGGCACGCCGAGGAGCCGTTCAAAGAGCAGGTTGTTGATGGCGAAGGCCTCGTTGTTCTCGAAGTAGTCGAAGTCGGCGATCGCCATGCCGAGCCGCGCAAGGAGCCTCTTCACCGCCGGGACCGGGGCCTCGGGGAAGCGCCAGGTCGGCCCCGCATGGAAGGTGCCGCCCAGGATCCGAGCGCGAGGCTTTAGCCCGAAGCGCTCGACCGCCTCCCGGCTCGCGAGCAAAAGCGCCGCCGCCCCGTCGGAGATCTGGCTTGAGTTGCCGGCGGTGAAGACGCCGTCCTTCTTAAAGGCGGGGCGAAGCCCGGCGAGGGCCTCCGGGTTCGTGTCCGGACGGATGCCCTCGTCGCGCTCGACCCGGATCGGGCCTTTTCGGGTCTTCGCCTCGATCGGGGCGATCTCGGCGGCGAAGTCCCCGCGTTCGGTAGCCTCGGCCGCGCGCCGGTGGGAAAGGTAGGCGACCTCGTCGAGCTCGGCGCGGCCGATGCCGAAGTCCTCGGCGAGCCGCTCGGCCTCAAGCCCCATCGGCTCCCCGTTGGTGGGGTCAGTAAGGCCGTCATGGAGCAGGATATCCTTCACCTCCTCCGGCGCCCCCAGGAGGAACTTATAGCCCCAGCGCGCCCGGTGCGAAAGGAAAAACCCCGCCTGGCTCATGGACTCGGTCCCACCGGCAAGGACAAGCTCGGCCTCCCCCGCTCGGATCGCGGTGGCGGCGTTCATCACCGCCATCATTCCCGAGGAACAAACCATGTCCACGGCGTAGCCGTCCTTCTCCTCCGGGATCCCCGCGAGGAGGGCGGCTTGCCTTGGGATCAGCTGGCCGTGGCCGGCGCGGAGGACGTTGCCGAAGACGTAGAAATCGACCGCCTCACCCCCCACCCCAGCGCGCTCAAGCGCCGCCCGCATGGCGTGGGCCGCAAGCTCTGCCGGGCTTTTGTCCTTCAAAGCGCCGCCGAACCGCCCAATCGGCGTGCGCGCCGCGGAAACGACGTAGACCTCGCGCATAGGCTCATCCTACCTTGCGTGTTCCCAAGCGGGATGCTAGACTAAAAGCTGACAAAAGCAATAGCAGGTTTTCTGAAGGGGGGTGACGGGATGCGGAAGTACGTGCGCCGAGTGCTTGCCGCCGCAAACGTCCGCGGCGAGGTGGAGAACGTCGAGCGCCTGGCCCAGGTCCTCGAGGACGCCGACGTGGATGCGATCGCGCTGGTCGGCGACCTGGCCGGCAAGGAGAAAAAGGCCGAAAGTTACCGGGCGGTCTTCAAAGCCCTAGCCAAGCTCAATAAACCCGCTTTCTATGTGCCCGGCCCGAACGATGCACCGGTCCATGAGTACCTGAGGGAAGCCTACAACATCGAGGTGGTCTTCCCCTTCCTCCACGGCGTGCACGGCACCTTCGGCTTTGGACCGGGCTACGTGGCCTTCGCGGGCATGGGCGGGGAGATCGTAGACGACCCCGATTTCGTTCGGGAAGAGGTCCAGGCCCTTCGCTACCCGGGTTGGGAGGCCGAGTACCGGATGAAGGTGCTTCGCGAACTTAAGGACTACCAAAAGGTCTTCCTCTTCGGCACCAAACCCGAGCACAAGGGGCTGGGCGAGGCGGGGAGCGAGGTGGTCGCCGAGCTCATCAAGACCTACGCCCCCAGGCTCGCCGTCGTCGCCGGGCCCAACCTCCCCGGCCCCGACCTCAAGCACGAGATGCTCGGCACCACCCTGGTGGTCATGCCAGGGTCCCTGGCCGAGGGCGACTTCAGCGTGATTGACCTCCACACGCAAAAACTCGAGGCCGGAAACGTCCGCTAAGCCCAGGCGGCGGGGCGAACGCCCGCCTGAACCAGGGCCTCGCCAATCGCGGCCTTCAGCTCGGCGAGGCCCTCGCCTTTTAGGGCCGAAACCAAAACCCCACCGTAACGCTCCCGAGCAAGCTCCACGTCGTAGGGATCGGCCCGGTCAACCTTGTTCAGGGCCAAAACCTCCGGACGCCTAAGCCCAAGCTCAGCAAGCAGCGCCTCCACCGTGCGTTTGCGCTCTTCAAAGCCGGGCTCGGAAACGTCGAGCACGTGTAGCAGAACGTCGGCGTCGGCGAGCTCCTCGAGGGTCGCCCGAAAGGCGGTGACGAGCTCCGCCGGCATCTCGCGGATGAATCCTACGGTATCGGCATAAAGCACCTCGCCCACCCCGGGCAAAAAGCCCCGGCGAACAAGCGGCCTCAAGGTGGCAAAAAGCTTATCCTCGCCGGCCTCGCCCCTTTTGGCGAGCGCCCGAGCCAAGGTGGTCTTGCCGGCGTTGGTGTAGCCCACCACGGCCACCACCGGCACACCCCGCCGCCTCCGCTGCTTCCGGGCCTCCCGGCGCCGCCGGGCGATCCGCTCAAGTTCGCGGGAAAGGTCTTGGATGCGCTTTTGCAGCCGGCGGCGGTCCACCTCGAGCTTGGTCTCGCCGGGCCCCCGGGTGCCGATCCCGCCGCCCAGCCGGCTCATCGCCTGGCCCCTGCCGACGAGCCGGGGCAGAAGGTATTTGAGCTGGGCGAGCTCCACCTGGGCCTTGGCCTCGGGGGTCCGAGCGTGCTGGGCAAAGATGTCGAGGATGAGCTGGGTGCGGTCCAAGACCTTCATCTGGGTCAGCCGCTCGATTTCCCGGGCCTGGGCGGGGGTGAGCTCAAGGCCGAAGATCAGCGTCCCTGCGTTTTGGTGGTAGGCGATGGAAACGAGCTCCTCCAGCTT
>JALUED010000070.1 GCA_027053145.1 Thermaceae bacterium
TACTGCATCATCCCAAGGCTTCGGGGGCGGGAGCGCTCCCGCCCCCGAAGCCTTGGGATGATGCAGTAGGCGCATCCGGCGTTGCATCCGTCCTGCACCTTGAGGAAGGCACGCACCTTGCTGTTTAAAAGGCGGCGCTCCGGACTGCCCCAAAGGGCAGGGGGTGGGGTGGTGAGGGGATCGGCGGGTTGGCCGAGGGCGGCGCGGATGAGTTCTGCGATCCTGGGTTTTTCCGCGTTGGGGACGACCAGGTCGGCCCCGAGCGCCCGGGCGGTTTCGGGGTCCCGGGAGACGAAGCAGCCGCTCACCACCAGGAGGGCGTCCGGGTTTTCCCGCCGCGCCCGGCGGATCTCGGCCCGCGTCTTGGCCTCGGCGGTGGTGGTGACGGCGCAGGTGTTGAGGAAGACGAGCTCGGCGTCCCTTTCCACGAGCTCGACTTCGCCGAGGCGCCCAAGCAGGGCCTCGGTCTCGGCGAGGTTGACCTTGCACCCGAGCGACTTCGCCGCGACCCGCATCGCCGGACCATTTTCCCATGCCCCAAGGCCCTGGGCTGTGGCCCGGCGTACCATGGGGGCCCTAGCGCGGAGCAGGCCTGGGGGTTCCTCGGGTATGATGGGGGGGATGGGTTTTCCCCGCCTAGGTTGGTTTCTAGGGCTATTCCTTCTGCTCGCCGCTTGCGCGCCGGTGCCGAGCACCCCGCCTTCGGCCGAGGCGCGGATCGAGGGCCCCGTGGCCTTCTACCCCCACGCCACCGGCCTTGCCTGGCGCTACCTGCCGGAGGGCTTGCCGCTTGATGCGCCGGGCTACACCCTTCGGATCGAGGGGCTTGGGAGCTTTGGGGGTACGCCCGGGATCCGCTACCGCTTCTTCGGCCGCGGCCAGGATCGGGTTTACTACCGGCAGGTGGGGGATTTCGGGGTGAAGCTTCTCGGCTACGAAGAGAAGATTACCTTGAGCCGCCTTGAGTTCGATCCGCCCTTCGTCGAGTACCCGCCGGCGGCGTTGCTCGACGTGGGCTACCGCTGGGGCGGTCGAAGCCGGGTGAAGAGCTACTTCGTGCTTCCAAGCGGCGTGGAGAAGCAGGCCGAACTTTTGCTCGACTACCGCTACGAGGTCACCGCCCGCCGCCGGGTCGAGGTTCCGGCGGGGAGCTTTGAGGCTTACGTCATCCGCTTTTCGGCGAAGAGCCGGCGGGAGTCGGTGGAGTCGGAGATCTGGTTCGTGCCCCACGTGGGCGAGGTTCGCACCCGCGAGGGGCTTTTGCTGGTTGGGAAGAACTTCTAGGGGTCGCCATGGTGCTCGATCGCATCCAAGGACCCGAGGACGTAAAGCGTTTGTCCGAGGAGGAGCTCTTTGAGCTTGTGGAGGAGCTCAGGAGCGAGATCATCCGGGTCACCGCGAAGACCGGGGGGCATCTTGCCTCATCCCTGGGCGCGGTGGAGCTGATCGTCGCGTTGCACCGGGTTTTCCACTCGCCCCGGGACCGCATTCTCTTCGATGTGGGTCACCAAGCCTACGCCCACAAGCTGCTCACCGGCCGCCGCGACCGCTTCGAGACCCTGCGCCAGGAGGGGGGGATCTCGGGCTTTACCAAGGTCAGCGAGTCCCCCCACGACGCGATCACCGTGGGCCACGCCTCCACCAGCCTGGCCAACGCCCTAGGGATGGCGCTTGCCCGCGATTACCTGGGCGAAGATTACAAGATCGTCGTGGTCATCGGCGACGGCGCCCTCACCGGCGGCATGGCGCTCGCGGCCCTCAACAAGATCGGCGAGCTGCAAAAGGACATGCTGATCATTTTGAACGATAACGAGATGTCCATCAGCCCGAACGTGGGGGCGCTGAACCGCTACTTCCGAAGCCTTCAGGTGCAACGGTGGTTCCAGGACGCCGAAGCGAAGGGGCGGCGGGTGCTGGAACGCATTTCGCCAAAGCTCTACGACCTCGCCGACCGGGCGAAGGAGGCGGCAAAACTCCTCGTTCACCACGAGAACCCCTTCTACGCCTGGCGCATCCGCTACGTGGGGCCGGTGGACGGCCACGACCTGAAGGGGCTCATCTACCTCCTGGAACACCTCAAGGACCTAAAGGGGCCCACCCTCCTCCACATCGTCACCAAGAAGGGCTACGGCTACAAGCTCGCCGAAGAAGACCCGGTGAACTGGCACGGCGTCGGCCCCTTCGACCCCGACGCCCCGCCCAAGAAGGGCAAGGGCTACACCTGGTCGCTCGCCTTTGGCGACGCGTTAGTTGAGCTCGCCGAGGAGGACGAGCGGATCTTCGCCATCACCCCGGCAATGCGCGAGGGGTCGGGCCTTACCGAGTTCGCCGAGCGCTTCCCTGAACGTTTCGTGGATGTGGGCATCGCCGAGGACGTGGCGGTGACCACCGGGGCGGGCCTTGCCCTCGCCGGCATGCGGCCGGTGGTGGCGATCTACTCCACCTTCCTTCAGCGGGCGGTGGACCAGGTGATCCACGACGTGGCGATCGAGAACCTGAACGTGGTCTTCGCCATCGACCGCGCGGGGGTGGTGGGGGCGGACGGCCCCACCCACCACGGCGTTTTTGACCTGGCCATCCTCCGCACCGTGCCCAACCTGAAGATCCTCGCCCCCAAGGACGCCGCTGAGCTCCGGGCGATGCTGAGGGCGGCTTTTGCCGTGGGCGGTCCGGTGGCGATCCGCTACCCCCGGGCCAAGGTGGCGCCGGTTCCGAAGGGCACCTGGCCCGAGATCGAATGGGGAACTTGGGAGGTTCTGAAGGAGGGGAGCGAGGTAATGATCCTCGCCTTCGGCAAGACCCTGGAGTACGCCCTCGCCGCCGCCGGTGACGACCCCCGGGTGGGGGTGGTGAACGCCCGCTTTTTGAAGCCCCTGGACGAGGCGATGCTTATGCGGCTTGTCCGCGAGGGAAAAAAGCTTCTCACCGTCGAGGACCACCAGCTTGCCGGAGGGTTTGGCTCGGCGGTGCTCGAGGCCCTCGAGCGCCTGGGGCTTGCCGCCCAGGCGCAGGTCAAAAGGCTCGGCCTCCCCGACCGGTTCACCGACCAGGGCAAGATCGAGCGCCTGCACGAGAAAGCGGGCATCGGCCCTGAAGGGATTCGTCGTGCCCTTGCCGAGTGGGGGGCAGCGGTCTTCTCCTCCTAGCGATGAGGCGGGGCCTTGTCCTTTTTGGGGTGCTTTTCTCGCTCGCCTTTGGGCGGGTGGCGCTTCCGGATTTTGCCGCCCCCAAAGAGCTTGCGCCCCTGGCTCGGGCGCTTCCCGTGGCCCTAGCCTCCAAGCTGGTGGCCGCCGGCGAGGAGGTGAGCCTGCTCGGGGTGCCCCTCGGCCCCGAAGAGGTACGGGCCTTGCTCGCCTCGGGCTACGACGAGGCGATCCTTGGCGAGGTCTTTCGGCTTGGCGGGGCGCTTGCGGTCACCGCCCGGCGCTACCGCATGAAGGACGGCGCGCCCCAGCTCGTGGGTACCGCGACCCTGACCGCCCAAGGCCCCACCCAGCTTCTGGACGAGGCCGGAAAGCTGCTCGCCCAGCTCTACGCCGACCGGCCGGCCTTCGCCCCGGGCACGCTGGCGCACCTTTTGGTGGTCCCCGGGCACTTGAAGCTTCCCTTGGGCGGCAGGCGCCGGCTTGTGGTCTACGCCCTGGATGAGGAGGGCCGTGAGCTCAAGGGGGTTCGCCCGGTCTTCCAGGTGGAGGACCCCGGGGTGGCGCGGGTGGACGAAGGGGGCGAGGTGGTGGCGGTAGCCCCCGGCGAGACCCGGGTCTGGGTGCAGGCGGTGGGGGTTCCCGGTGCGGGGCGGGTCAAGGCGGAGGCGCAGGTCACCGTGAC
>JALUED010000071.1 GCA_027053145.1 Thermaceae bacterium
GAGGTCGAGGTCCACATGACCGCGATCGCCACCGACCGCATCCGGGGCGTGCTGATGACCGCGCAGCTCTTCTTGCAGGATGGCCTCTCCGAGCGCGACGTCTTCTCCGCCTACCGCGAGGTCTACCAGGACGCGCCTTTCGTCCGCGTCGTCAAGCAAAAGAGGGGCCTTTTCCGCTACCCCGACCCCAAGGTCGTCGAGGGGACGAACTATGCCGAGGTGGGGTTTGAGCTCGAGCCCGACACCGGCCGGCTGGTGGTGATCTCGGCGATCGACAACCTGGTCAAGGGCACCGCGGGCCACGCCCTCCAGGCGCTGAATATCCGCATGGGGTGGGACGAGAAGACCGGGCTCGACTGGCCAGGGCTCCACCCTTAAGGGGCGTAGACTGGGGCATGCCCTACCCCAAAATCGAGGGCAACTCCCTCCTCGCCCGCTTCCTCACCCCCGAGGTCTACGACGCCCTCAAGGACCGCGAGACCTACTTCGGGGTCCGGCTCGAGCACCTGATTGCCTCGGGGCTCCAAAACCCCGACTCGGCCATCGGCGTTTACGCCGGCGACGAGGAGAGCTACGAGGTCTTTGCACCCCTTCTTGACCCCATCATCGCCGCCTACCACGGCTTTGGGCCCGAGGACCGGCACACTTCGGACCTCGACCCCGCCCATCTTGAGATCGAAAACCCCGATCCCGAGGGCCGCTTCGTCCTCTCCACCCGGATCCGGGTGGCGAGAAACCTCTGCTGCTTCCCCTTTGGCCCGGTGATCGATCGCCGCGAGCGGCGGATGGCCGAGCGCGCCATCGTGCGGGCGCTTTCCACCCTCCCCGGGGAGCTTTCGGGGGAATACCTGCCCCTTTCTTACCTGGACGAGGCCACAAAGAAGCGGCTCGTTGAAGCCCACCTCCTCTTCAAGGCCGGCGACCGCTTCCTCGAGGCCGGCGGTTTCAACCGCGACTGGCCGGACGCCCGCGGCGTCTTCATGAACGAGGTAAGGACCTTCCTCGTCTGGGTGAACGAGGAGGACCAGCTAAGGATCATCAGCATGGAAAAGGGCGCCGACCTGAAAAGCGTCTTTTCGCGCCTGGCAAAGGCCCTAAAGCTCCTCGAAGCGCGCCTTACCTTCGCCCACTCAAAGCGCCTTGGCTACCTCACCAGCTGCCCCACCAACCTGGGCACGGCAATGCGGGCGAGCGTCCACATCCGCCTTCCTCACCTCGCCGAGGACGCGGTCAAGACCATCGCCGAGGCCCACGGCCTCCAGGTCCGGGGCACCCACGGCGAGCACACCGAGGCCCTGGGCGGGGTCTACGACGTCTCCAACAAGCGCCGCCTCGGGATCACCGAGGTCGAGGCCGCAAGCCAGCTTGCGAAAGGGGTCGGGGCGCTCATCCAGGCCGCGGGGTAAGATGAAGCACTATGCGAAAATTCGCGGCATTTTTCGTGGCATTTGGCGCATTCCTGTTTGCGGTTAGCCAGGCGAAGTCGCCGCCCTACCTGCTCGGCGTCCACGTCGCCGAGACCGAGGCACCGGCGACCTTCTTGGCAAGGCTCGAGCAGGCGGCCAAGCTCGGGGCCCGAGTCGTGCGCGTGCCCGTGGACTGGGCCGCGCTCGAGCCTGAGAAAAAGGGCGTCTTCGACCCCGCCTACCTCAGCGAGGTCAAGGCACGCTTTCTGCGCGCCGAGGAGCTCGGCCTTTTTGCCGTGCTGCTCCTCTCCCAAAGCCCTCCATGGGCGAGCGGCAGCGACGATCCCCCCGACCCGCCCAGGCCCGAGCACTACGCCGACTTCGCCGATGCCCTGGTGCGGCTGGTGGAGGCCGTGGGGCCGGAGCGCGTGGCCGCGGTCGAGGTCTGGAACGAGCCCAACAGCATGCAGTTTTGGGGCGTCAACGAACCCCGCAAGTACACCTACGTGCTGGTTCCCCTGAGGTATGCCCGGGCGTACGCCGGCCTTCTGAACGCGACCTACGACGCCATGAAGCGCCGCTTCCCCACGATTCCCGTGCTCGGCGGCTCCCTGGCGGGAGCTGACCTCGACTACCTGAAGGCGCTCTTTAAGGCCGGCGCCCGCATGGATGCCCTCGCCGTTCACCCCTACACCAGCCCCGACGAGCGGGACGGGCCCCGCTTTGGCCTCGTCCAGTACCCCGACCAGTGCAACGAGGAGGACCCCCTCTCCCCGCGCTGGTGCTTTGCCCAGGGGCTCGACGGAATCCGCGCCTGGCTGGATGAAACGGGTAGGGCCAATCTCGAACTCTGGCTCACCGAGTTCGGGGCCAGAAGCGGCGAGGCCTGGGGCGAGGCGGGAAGCGAGGCCGAGCAAGCAAAACACCTCGAAATCGCCCTCGACCTGCTCGAAAAGCACGCCCGGCGCTGGAAGGTCCGGGCCGCCCTTTGGTACCGCCTGGTGGACGAGGGCGACGAGCGCTATGGCCTCTTACGCGAGGACGGGAGCGAAAAGCCCGCCGCAGAGGTCTTTAAAAGGCGTGCCCCCTAGCCAAAAGGACGGTGCAATGACCAAAGAACAAAAAGCCCATGCCCTGCTCCAGGAGGCCTTCCGGCTCGACGCCCGGGGTCGGGAGGCCGAGGCCATCCCCCTTTACAGGCGAGCGCTCCGCCTCGACCCGCGGGAAGAAGAGAAAAAGCACGCCCTCATCGGCCTCGCTTCCAGCCTTAGGAACGTGGGGCAATTACCCGAGGCCCGGCGGGTGATCGAGCGAGCCCGGCGCGCGTACAAGAACGACCCCGCCATTGAAGCCTTTTTTGCCCTCATCCTCCACGACCTCGGCGAGGGCGAACGGGCTCTAAGCGTGCTTGGCCGGGCCTACCTCGCGCACGTCCGGGACCCACGGCTTTTCGAGTACGAAAGGCCGCTTGCGCGAAAGTTCCGCGCGCTGGCACGTAAAAAGCCTAACTAGCGCCCCGCCTTGCCAGCCCCGCCTTATTGCAAGAAAATGCGGGGCGTGGAAGACGGGCTGATCGTCGTCAAGGTGGGGGGCGCCGAGGGGATCGACTACGAGGCCGTGGTCGAGGACGCCGCCCGCCTCTGGAAGGAGGGGGCGCGGCTCATCCTGGTCCACGGCGCGAGCGCCGAGACCAACCGGGTTGCCGAGGCCCTCGGCCACCCGCCGAAGTTCCTCACCCACCCGGGGGGCATGACCTCGCGCCTTACCGACCGAAAGACCCTCGAGATCTTCGAGATGGTCTATGCCGGGAAGATGAATAAGTACCTGGTCGAGCTCTTTCAAAGGCGCGGCGTGAACGCGGTGGGGCTCTCGGGCCTCGATGGCCGCATCTTCGAGGGCAAGCGCAAGAAGGCCATTAAGTACGTAGAAAACGGCAAGGTCAAGATCCACCGCGGCGACTACTCGGGCTCGGTGGAGCGGGTGAACAAGGAACTCCTCTCGCTCCTCCTCGAGCACGGCTACCTGCCGGTGCTCACCCCCCCGGCGGCGAGCTTCGAGGGTGAGGCCATCAACACCGACGGCGACGTCGCCGCCGCCCGGGTCGCCGAGGCCTTTGGGGCGGGGGCGCTCGTCTACCTCTCGAACGTCCCGGGTCTCCTGAGGGACTTTCCGGACGAGACGAGCCTCATCCCCGAGATCCCCGCCACCGAGGTCGAGCGCTACATGGCCTTCGCCGAGGGGCGGATGAAGAAGAAGGTCCTCGGCGCTGCCGAGGCGGTGCGCGCCGGGGTGGGCCGGGTGGTCTTCGCCGACGCCCGCAAGGACCGCCCCATCGCCCGCGCCCTCGCCGGGGAGGGGACGCAGATCCGGTAGCATCT
>JALUED010000072.1 GCA_027053145.1 Thermaceae bacterium
TACGCCCTCGACCGCTCGCTCAACATCCCCGCCATCCTTACCGCCGAGGCCATCGGCACGGAAACGCTGGCCGAAAAGCTCCAACTCCTCGGCTTTACGGTCCCGAAACACCCAAGCCTGGCCATCGCCATCGGCGCCGTGGGCGCAAGCCCCCTCCAGATGGCGGCCGCCTACGCCAGCTTCTTAAACGGCGGGAAAATGCCGAGCCCCTACCTCATCGCGCGGGTCGAGGACGAATCGGGCCACCTGCTCTACCAAGCAGAGCCCAAATACCGCCGGGTCTTCGACCCCAAGGTGGCCTACCTGGGCTGGGACCTCCTCAAGGGCTACGTGAACGACCCCGATCCCTTTGGCAAAAAGAGCCTGGCCTGGCGGGCGAGGATCCCCGGTCGAACGGTTGGAGGCAAGACCGGGACCTCGAACGAGGCCCGGGACCTCTGGTTCGCCGGCGCCACCAGCGGCTTCGTGGCGGTGGTCTGGGTCGGCCGGGACGACAACCGGCCCCTGCGCTGGCGGGGGAAGGAACCCTCTTCCTCGGTGATCAACCCCCCGATATGGCGGCGGTTCGTCGAGGCCGCCCTCTCGGGGCGCCCGGCCGGCGAGCCCGCCCCGCCCGAAGGGGTGGCCCCCTTGGCCATCGACCTCCTCGATGGCACCCCGCGGGCGGACGGGGTCCCCGTCTACTTCCGCAAGGGGCGCGAGCCGGTGCTCAGAACGCCCCCCTTAGGGGGCTACGTCTGGCTTCCGCTCGACCCCGAGAAGGGCTGTCTGCTCCCCACGGACCGCTACTGGCAGAACGCCCGCTGGGAGCCGCTACCCCAGGAAAAGGCGGCTAGCGTCCCCGCTTGCAGCGCGGGCAGTAGCCCAGGAAGGTGACCAGCGTCTCGTCCACCTGCCAGTTCGTCTTCGCCTCGACCTCCGGCACCACCGGTTCCAAAAACTCCGGAAGCTCCGAGGCCAAGATATCTTCCACGCGGCCGCAGGACCGGCACGCCAGGTGGTAGTGCGGCTTGGAATACCCGTCGTAGCGGGTGACGCCCTTGGGGTCCTTGAACTCACGAATCAGCCCGACGTCGCGGAGCACCTGGAGGTTCAGGTACACGGTGGAAAGCCCGATGCTGTAGCCTTTCTTACGCAACCCTTGGTAGAGCTCCTCGGGCGTGGGGTGGACGTTTTTGCGGTCTAAAAAAGAGAGGATCCGTTCCCGGGGAAGGGTGTGGCGGAGCCCTACGCTTTTCAGCCTTTCCCGGTAGGTGGATCGGTCCTTGTTGCGAACGCTTGGCATTTTCAAGACCACCTCCTAGCAATTCCAGTATAACCGGTATGCCCGCTGAAAAGCGAAAGTTTAGCGTATAGTAGGGGCGTGGTCTGGGAACGGTTCGGCTACCGGGTACTGTATTGGATCTTCGCGGTGGGGGTATTGCAAGCGGCGGGGCTGCTCCTCTTTGAGCTCTACCGCGCCCCCGTCCTAAGCCGCGAGATCCGGCGCCTTGAAGCCGAAAACCAGGCGCTTTGGCAGCGCGCCCGGGCGCTTGAACACGATCTCTTGGCCGCCCAAGAACCCGGATTCCTCGAGGCCGCCGCCCGTCGCCTCGGATGGGTGAAAAGGAATGAGGTCCTCTACCCTCGAAAAACTCCTTGACGAGCTTTTGAACGACAAGTCCCTCACGCAGGGCCTCCCCGAGGGCGAAGCGCAGGAGCTCTTGAGCTGGCTCGTGGGCCTTTTGGAAGACAGCGAGGACGAACGCGAAGCCGCTCACGTCCGTGCGCTGGGCAAGCAGGTCGCCCGGCTCGCCGCCCATTACCGGGTGCCGGTGGAGGAGCTGATCGAGCTGGTGGAGCTCGCCTGGGGCGAGCCCCCCGAGCCCGAAGGCGAAGACCGGCCGCTTTCCGCCTAAAAGGGCACCACCTCTTCGCCGCCCTCGGCGTCCCGGCGAACGGTAAGGAGCGCCTCGGGGTCGGGGTGCAGGCGGGCCGGAACCCCCGCCTGCTTGAGCGCATCCAGCGCCTCTTCGGCCACCCGCACCTCCCGGGCGGCTAGGAGCGCCCAGGCTCCCCCCTTGCGTACTCGGATGCGCAAGGGCAGCGGGCCGGGGTGAAGATCGACTAGGCTCCTAAGCTCAAGCACGCGCTCCTCGCTCAGCCCCTCAAGACCGAGCTCTAGCTCCAGCACCTGCGGCAACCCCTCGAGTTCCTCCCAAAGGTAGAGGTCTTCCGCCACCACCCTAAGGCTCTCGCCGTCGGCGTCGGGCTCGACGGTAGCCACCACGGCCACGGGGGTGTCCTCCTTAAGGCGAGGGGAGACCCGCTCGTAGGCCCGGCCGAAGGCCACCACCTCGATCGCCCCGGTTTCGTCGGCCAGCTGGAACTTGGCCATCATGCCCCCCGACTTGGTGGGTTTGCGCACCACGTCCTCCACCATGCCGACGAGCACAAGCCGGATCCTCCCCTTGCCCTTGCCCTTCTCCTCGTAGTAGCGGGGGAGTTCGGCAAGGGGCACGGTCGCAAGCTCGGCAAGCCCCTCGTAATGGCGCAGGGGGTGGCCGGTGACGTAGATGCCGAGGGCCTCCTTTTCCATCTTGAGCCGCTCGACCTCGGGAATCGGGGGCACCTCGGGCAGGGGGGGCTCGCTGACCTCGGCAAAAAGCCCGGCAAGCCCCATCCGGGCGTGCTCCTGCTCCGCCGCCGCCCACTTGAGGAGTTCGTCAAGCCCGGCAAGCATCGCGCCCCGCTCGCCGAAAGCGTCGAAGGCCCCGGACTTGATCAGGGACTCCACCGCCCGCCGGTTGACCAGGTGCAGGTCTACCCGCCTCAAAAAGTCACCGAGCGAGGCAAAGGGGCCGCCCCGCTCGCGCTCGGCGAGGATCGCCTCCACCGCCGCCTCGCCCACGTTTTTGACCGCCGAGAGGCCAAAGAGGATCTCCTCCCCCACCACCCGGAAGTCGAACCCCGAGCGGTTGATGTCCGGAGGGAGCACGGGAATCCCCATCGCTCGGGCGTCGCGGATGTACTCCGCCACCTTGTCCGAGTTCTTCCGCTCCACCGTGAGGAGCGCGGCCATGAACTCCACCGGGTAATGGGCTTTGACGTAGGCGGTCTGGTAGGCGATCAGGGCGTAGGCGGCGGCGTGGCTCTTGTTGAAGCCGTAGTTGGCGAAGGCCTCAAGCATATCAAAAAGCCGGCTCGCTTCCTCCTCGGGGATCCCTCGCTCGACCGCCCCCTTAATGAACCGCTCGCGGTGGGCCTTCATCTCCTCGACCTTCTTCTTGCCCATCGCGCGGCGCAAAAGATCGGCCTCGCCCAGGGAGTAACCCGCCACCGCGCTCGCGATCTGCATGATCTGCTCTTGGTAGACGGGAATGCCGTAGGTTTCCTCGAGGATCGGCCTTAAGTACTTCTCGGCGTGGGGGAACTCGGCGTAGGTCACCGGCTCGCGCCCGTGCTTGCGCCGGAGGTAGGTGGGGATATTGTCCATCGGCCCCGGGCGGTAGAGGGAGAGGATCGCGATCAGGTCGTGGATCCGCTCGGGCTTAAAGGCCTTCACCGTGGCCGTCATGCCCGAGCCTTCCAGCTGGAAAACCCCCTTGGTCTCGCCGCGCTGGAGGAGCTCGAAGGTCTTCTTATCGTCGAGGGGCAGACGGTCGTAGTCGAGCTCGTCCCCTTTCGACTCCTTCACGATCCGGGCGGCCTCTTCCAGGAAGGACAGGGTGCGAAGGCCCAAAAAGTCCATCTT
>JALUED010000073.1 GCA_027053145.1 Thermaceae bacterium
GGACCCCCCGCCCCTTGTGCTCCTCGAACTTGGCGTTGTTGTGGGCGAGGTCGTAGACCACCTTGAGGCCGTGGTCCCGGGGGGCAAAGCCCGCCGCCTCGAAGGCCTCGCGGGTGAAGTGGGTGATGAGCTGGCGGTTTGCGAAGGCGAAGTTCGCCGCCGCCGCCATCGCCCGCAGGTAGTCGTCGCCGTCCGGGCTCTTAATCGGCGCGGCGGCGAGCTGGCGGTCCGGGAGCTCGATCTTGTAGCGCGATAGCCGCTTCAAAAACCGCTCGACGTAGTCCTCGCAGACCTGGTGGCCGAGGCCGCGGCTCCCGGTGTGGATGAGCACGGTGATCTGGCCTTCAAAGAGGCCAAAGGCTCGGGCGGCCTCCTCGTCGTAGATCGCGTCCACGTACTGGACCTCGAGGAAGTGGTTCCCCGAGCCCAGTGTGCCAATCTGCGGCGCCCCCCGCTCGTAGGCCCGGGGGCTGACCCGGTCGGGGTCGGCCCCGGGGAGCCGGCCGCCGGACTCGATGAACGCAAGGTCCTCCCGCTCCCCAAAGCCCATCCGCACCACCGCCTGAGCCCCCTCCCGGAGCACGTCTTTCAGCTCCCGCCGGGAAAGCCGCAGGTCCCGGCGCTCCGAGCCCACCCCGGCGGGGATGCGGGCGTAGAGGTAGTCGGCGAGCTTTTCCTTTAGGGGCTCGACGTCCGACTTTGATAAAGATGAGCGCAACAATCTGACGCCGCAGTTGATATCGAAACCTACGCCTCCCGGGCTCACCACCCCTTCCTCCGCGTCCATGGCGGCGACGCCGCCGATGGGAAAGCCGTAGCCCCAGTGGATGTCGGGCATGGCCAGGGCGGGCTCGACGATGCCCGGGAGGGTGGCGACGTTGATGAGTTGCTTTAGCGACGCGTAGTCCTCTTCCGCAAGCTGGCGGAGGATCGCCTCCGAGGCATAAAAGACCGCGTCCACCCGCATCTTCCCGTGGCGGGGGATGCGGTACTTGTAGGGGCCGACCTTCTCAAACGGCACGCTCATACGTCCAGCACCACCGACGCGCGGTATTCGCCGCCCTCGCGTTCGATTCTAAGCCCGTGGAAGGTGGCGCTTTTGACCTCGCCCAGAAACCGATCGGCCACCCGGTCGAAGGGGACGGTTTTTAGCTCAGCAAAAAGCCGACAACCCTCTTTCCCCGGTCCAAGGCGAAGCCTCATCGCCACCGGCACCCGACCTTGGGTTTGGACCTGGTAGATCAGCTCGTTCAGAAACCGGACTAAGAGGGTCTCCGGGTCCTCGGCCTCGAGGGTGAGGCGGAGCCCCGCCTCACCCTGGACGGGAAGGCGCTCGAACATCGCCCCAAGGAGCCCCCGGGCCGCCCAGTAGAAGAGGCCGGGAAGGCTCCTCGCCCTTACCGCGAACCCCAGGTCGGCGGTGTGATCCAGTTCCTCGAGGTGCCGCATGGCATCGTGATTTCCCCACATTTATCCACAGGTATGCATAGGGGAAGATTTCCGTCCAGAACGCGATTTTCGCGCTTTTCCACAAACTTATCCACAGGTTATCCACACCTTTCCACAGCCCGAAGGAAAGCCTCGACCCGGCCGCGATCCTTTACCCCAGGTTTGGACTCAACCCCGGAAGCGACGTCCACGGCATACGGGGAAAACCGCTGCAAGAGACCGCAGACGTTCTCCGGGACGAGCCCGCCGGCGACGATCACCCGCGCGCCCTCGGGCACCGCTTCGAGCCAGGCCCAGTCGAAGGCCTCGCCCGAGCCCGGCCGCGGCCCGTCGAGCAAGAACGCGTCGGCGGGGTAGCGAAACCAGGCAGGGTCCACCCGATCCTTTACGCGGAAGGCCTTGATCACCGGATAGCGGCGGGCAAGGCGCCGGGCCACCTCGGGGGGCTCGGCGCCGTGGAGCTGAAGGGCGGTAAGGCCCACCGCCTCGGCGACCTCGAGCACCTCCCCCACCGGCGCGTCCACGAAGACCCCCACCTTGGCCACGAAGGGGCCGAGGGCGGCGGCCAAGCGGGCGGCCTCCTCGGGGGCGACCCGGCGACGCGAGGGGGCAAAGACAAACCCCACCGCGTGGACCCCGAGGGCCTCCAGCATCCGCACGTCTTCCTCGCGGGTCACCCCGCAGACCTTGACCCGAACCACACCCCCATCGTAGCTGAGGCGTGCTTCATGGCAGGCTCAGCCCTCCGAAGACCGGAAGGGCCATACTAAGGAGGATGCCCGGCTGGTTCTTGGTCCTTGCCCTTTCCGTTTTGCCCCTTCCCGGGGTGCCCCGCCTTGGCCCTGGCGCCGAGATCCGGGTGACGACCCCGGACCTTCGGATGGTCTACCTCGCCATCCGAGTCACCGAACGCGGGGCCTTGAGCCAGAGCGCCCGCCCGCTCGTCCCCGGGCAGCCGGTGGCGGTGGTGGTCCGGGTGGGGCGGCAGGTCCGAGTCTTCACCGGCCGCGCCGCCGAGGGCGACGTGGTGCTCTTCCTGCCCCAGGGCCGGGTCCCGCTCCTCCGCACCCTGCGGGAGGTGTACGGGCTCCGCTGGCCCAAGGAGGTGCCCCTTGGCCCGGATCCTCGTGATCGAAGACGACCGTGAGCTCGGCCGGGTTCTGCTCGGCCTCCTGCGCCGGGCCGGGTTCGAAGCCCGCCTTGCCGAAAACGGGGTCCGGGGCCTCCTCGCCCTCCGCGAGGATCCGCCGGACCTTGTCGTCCTCGACCTGGGGCTTCCCGACCTCGCCGGCGACGAGATCCTCACAAGGCTCCGCGCCACCAGCGACCTGCCGGTGCTGGTGCTCACCGCCACCCGCGATCTTGAGCGCAAGGTTCGCCTCCTCCGGGAGGGCGCCGACGACTACCTGGAAAAGCCCTTCCACCCCGAGGAGCTGCTTGCCCGCATCGAAGCCCTGCTCCGGCGGCGGGTAAGCGGAAAGCAGCTGGCGGTGGGACCGCTCGTGCTCGACCTCGAGGCCGGCCGCGCCCGGCTCGGGGAGGCCGAGGTCGCCCTCTCTCCCCGGGAGCTCGCCATCGCCGCCCTCCTCGCCCGCCGTCCGGGACGGGTCTACGGAAAGGAGGAGATCCTCGAGGCGGTCTGGGGCGAGGACGCCCCCCGCTCGAACGCTCTCGAGGTCCACCTGGCCAAGCTCCGCGCCAAACTCGCCGAGATCGGCGCCGAGGGCTACCTTCGCACCGTGCGGGGGCGGGGCTACGCCCTTTTGGAGCCGCGGGAATGAGGCTCGGCTTCGGCGCGCGGCTGGCGATCCGGTTTGGGCTCTTGTGGACGGTCCTCTGGGGGCTTGGCGCCCTCGCCGGCTACCTGGCGATCGAACAGGGCCTCGTTCGCCGCCTTGAAGCCCAGCTCAAGACCGACGCCGCCCGGGTGGCGGCGTTCTTCCGTCGGGGCGAGACCGGCCGGGTCGCCGCCACCGGCGGCGCCGAGATTGCCCTTTACGACTACGAGGGCAACCCCATCCTTCCCCCCTCGCCGTTTTTCCGCATCCCCCCCGCGGCCGTGGCCCAAGCCGGGCGAAAACCGCGGCTTTTTCGGGGCGAAGGTTTTTTGGCCGCCTACGCCGACGCCGGGGTGGGGGTGATCGCGGTGGCCCAGGGCACCGGCTTCATCCGCGAGGTCGCCGGGGCGGCGGCGCGGGCCCTGGGCCTTTTTTCCCTCGTCGGCCTCCTGCTTGGCGGCGGGCTCGTCTACCTCCAGGCC
>JALUED010000074.1 GCA_027053145.1 Thermaceae bacterium
TAGAATGAAGCGCTAGAAAAGGAGTTCCCATGCCCTACGACCTAAAGGACGTTCGCCTGCCGGTGCTCACCGGACGGGCGCTGCGCGCGTTTGCCGCCCTGCTCGACCGGCCCGGGGTCGGCCCCCTGCTCGTCCGAAAGCTCCTGAAGGACGCCGGGGTGGACCGGCTCGCGCGCCTAGAGGCCCCTCCCGACCCGCTCTTTTTGCCCGCGTTTTCCTCCCCCGAGGGCGGGCGCGGCCGGGAGGGGGCGTTTCTCCCCGGGGACGTGCGCCCTTTTCGCACCGCCCGCGACTACCAGGCGGCCTACCGCGAGGGGCGGACCACCCCCTCGGAGGTGGCTGAGCGCTTCCTGGAAGCGGTGAAGGAGCTAAACCCAAGGCTCCATGCCTTCATCGCGGTGGACGCGGAAGACCTCCTGCGCCAGGCCAAAGCGAGCACGGAGCGCTGGCAAAAGGGCGAGCCCCTCGGCCCCTTGGACGGCGTGCCGGTCGCCATCAAGGACGAGCTCGACCTGGCCGGCTACCCCACCACCGCCGGTACCCGGTTTCTGCGCGCCGTCGCGAAGGAAGACGCCACCGCGGTGGCCCGACTTCGGGCGGCGGGGGCGCTCCTTTTTGGCAAGACCAACATGCACGAGCTCGGGGTGAACCCCACCGGTCATAACCCTCACCACGGCCACGCCCGAAACCCCTACGACACGGGTCGCGACACCGGTGGCAGCTCCTCGGGTTCGGCGGCGGCGGTGGCGAGCGGGCTGGCCCCGATCGCGCTGGGGGCGGACGCCGGCGGCTCGATCCGGGTGCCGGCGGCGCTCACCGGGGTCTACGGGTTAAAACCCACGTACGGGGCGGTGAGCGAGCACGGCGCTTACCCCTTGAGCTGGAGCGTGGCCCACGTGGGGCCGCTCGCGGCGAGCGCCTACGACCTCGCCCTGGCCCAGTGGGCGATCCAGGGCCCGGACCCCAAGGACCCCCGGAGCCAAAACGCCCCGCCCTTCGCGATGCCCGAGGTCCGGGAAGACCTAAAGGGGCTCGTGGTGGGCGTTTGGCCCGAGTGGTTCGAGCACGCCGAGGCCCAGGTGGTGGCGGTGGCGAAGGCGGCGCTTGCCCGGCTGGAAGCGGCCGGGGCCGAGATTCGGGCCTTCGCGCTTTCCTCCCTGGACGACGTGCGCATCGCCCACGCGGTGACCGCTCTCGTGGAGATGGGGCAGAGCTTTCGCCGGACCCAAGAACACTGGAAGGAGCTCGCCCCCGCCACCCGGATCAACCTGAAGATCGGCCAAAGCGCCCTCGGGGCCGACTACGTGGCGGCGCAGCAGGTGCGGGCGCGGGCCCGGGCGGAGCTCGACCAGGTGCTTAAAGAGGTGGACCTGATCGCGACCCCCACCACCGCGATCCCGGCCCCGCCTATCCTCAAGGAGGCCGAGCCCGACGGCATCAGCGACCTCTCCACCGTGACCCGGCTGATGCGCTTCATCTTCCTGACCAACCTCACCGGCCACCCCTCGCTCTCGCTCCCCGCCGGCTACACCGAGGCCGGCCTGCCGGTAGGATTGCAGCTCATCGGGCCCGGCTGGGGCGAGCGTGGGCTCTTGGCGGTGGCGGGGCTGCTCGAGGGCGAGATCCCCCGTCGCCGGCCCCGGGTCTTCGTGGACCTTTTGGCATGAAGGCACCCACCCGTCTTCTGATCCTTGGAAGCCCCCACCTTGGGAGCTCGAGCGACACGGTCAGGATGGAGCCCCTCGCGATCCCCGAGGCCGCCTTCCGGCCGCTTTTGGAGGCGCTCATCCCCCACGCCAAGGACGGGGTCATGGTCGAGGCCGACGCCCCCGAGTCGGTGGCTTACTGGGCCGGGGCCCACGGCCGGGAAGCGGCCCTTTCCCGCTATCCCTGGCTCGCCGCCGCCTGGCGGGCGGGGGAGGCCCTCGGGCTTGGCTTTGCCGAGGCCCGGCAAGCGTTTTTGGCCGGAAAAGGGGAGGCGCTCGAGCTCGCCCTCTCTGCCCTCGCCGCCTACGAGCCCTACTCCGCGCTCCTTTGGTGGCTGAGGACGGGGGAAGCGGAGCGAGCGAAGGCGCCTCCCGAAGTACGCGATTTTCTCGAACGCGGAACGCGGTCCAAGGGTGAGGCGGTGCAAATCGGGGTGCGGCTCGCCGAGACGCTCGGCCACCGACGGGTTTTTGCGATCGACGACGGGATCTTCGGCGACCTGCCTCCCGGGGTGGAGGAGGGGGACCTCAGTGCCCACCCCGAGGTGGCCCAGCTGCTAGAGCGCTACCGCGAGCAACAAGACGCCCTCCGAAAGCGGCTTGCCGCCGCCGCCAAAGCGGGCGACCTCCGCCCCGTCTACCGGGAGGAGAATGGCCGGGAGACCCTGGAACTCCTAATGGAGCAGTGGCGGGTTTTGCTCCGGGTCGGCGCCCGGCCCCGGGTCGCGATGTGGGAGGCGCGGAACCTGGCGATGGCGCGGAATATCCGGGCGGCGACGGCGGCTACCCCGGGCGGGCGCTTCCTCGTCGTCGTGGGCACCAGCCACAAGCCCTTCTTAGAGGCCTATTTGGGGGAGCTTTTGGACCTCGAGCTCGTTTCCGTAGAGGGGGCGCTCGCCTAGCCCTTTCGCACCTCGCGGGCCCAGTTTAGGAGCTCTTTGAGCGGTCTCGTGTTCAGCACCTGCTCGGGCCCGATCCAGGCCCGCTGGGCCGTGCCCACGGCGAGCTCCATGAAGCGCAGGTGGTCCTTGTGGTGGGCGTCGGTGGAGAGCGAGAAGGTAAGGCCTACCTCCCGGGCGCGGCGGGCCAGCACGTCGGGCAGGTCGAGCCGGTCGTAGTAGCCGTCGATCTCCACCGCCTTGCCGAGCGCCTTCATGCGGGCGAAAATCTTCTCCCAGTCAGCCTTGATCGGGGGGCGTTTGCCGATCAGCCGCGCCGTGGGGTGGGCGAAGACGTGCACGTAGGGGTTCTCGATCGCCCGCAGGATGCGCTTCGTCATCGCCTCCTCGTCCATGGAAAAGCGGGAGTGGATCGAGACCAGGACGAGCTCGAGCTCCTTCAAGATCTCGTCCGGGTAGTCGAGACGGCCGTCAGCGAGGATGTCCACCTCGGCCCCGGCGATCAGGTAGGGCTGGCCGCCGGTCTTCTCGTTGACCCGCCGGATCTCCGCCAGCCGCTCCTCCATCTTCTCCGGGGGCACGCCGCCGGCGACCCGCACCGCGGGGGAGTGATCGGTGACCGCCAGGTATTCGTAGCCGTGCTCGGCGGCAAAGCGGGCGAGCTCTTCCAGGGTGTGCTTGCCGTCCGACCACTTGGAGTGGACCTGGAGGTCGCCCCGGATCTCTTCGAGCTGCACCAGCCGGGGCAGGGCGTGCTTCTCGGCCAGCTCGATCTCGCCCAGGTCCTCGCGCATGGGGGGCGGGATCCAGTCCATGCCAAGCGCGGCGTAGACCTCCTCCTCGGTCCGGCCGGCGATCCTCTCCTCGCCCCGCCAGACGCCGTACTCGTTGAGCTTGAGCCCCATGGACTGGGCGATCTTCCTTAGGTGGATGTCGTGCGCCTTGCTGCCGGTGAAATACTGGAGGCCCGCGCCCCAGGACTCCGGGGGCACGATCTTGAGGTCCACCTGCACCCCGCCGCGGATGTAGACCGTGGCCCGGTTGCTGCCCAGCGCGTAGACCTCCTCGACCGGGGCCAGCTCGG
>JALUED010000075.1 GCA_027053145.1 Thermaceae bacterium
CCCCGACGAACCCGCCCCCACGCCCCAACCCACTTGGAAGGCCCGTTCGTTTTGGCGGTAGAAGTACTGGGCTTCGAGGGCGAGGGCTTCGGGGCTTGCTTCCTCGAGGGCGTTGCGCACCCCTTCAAAAAGCCGCCCCACCCGCTCGGGGGCGGGTTCGTCGGGGCGGGTGGTGAGCACCCGGGAAAAGAGCAACCTGGCCGCCTTGGCGTCGCCCTCAACCGCGGCCAGGCCGAGGTTGCTGATGCCGGGGTCCACCCCAAGCACCCTCATCCGGGCACGGCCACCGAGTCGGGGTCGAGGTTGGTGTGTACGGTTTGCACATCGTCGAGGTCCTCTAGCGCCTCCACAAGCTTCATTACCTTGGCCGCGTCCTCGGGGCCCAGGCGGACGGTGTTTTGGGGGACCATGGTGACCTCGGCGGCCTGGGGTTTGTACCCTTTTTCCTCAAAGGCGCGGGCTACCTGATAGACCTCGCTGGGGGCGACGTAGACCTCGAGCACGCCGTCGGACTCGATGAGGTCCTCCGCGCCGAGCTCGATCGCGAGTTCCTGAACCGCTTCGCTCGTGTCTGGAAGGACGATGAGGCCTCGCTTTTCAAACTGCCAGGCGACCGAGCCTGCCCCTCCCAGGTTGCCGCCGTGCTTGGTAAAGACGTGCCGGACCTCGCCAGCGGTGCGGTTGCGGTTGTCGGTAAGGGCGAAAACGAGGACCGCCACCCCGCCGGGGGCGTACCCCTCGTAGGTCACCTCCTCGTAGCGGGTTGCGCTCTCCCCCTCGCCCCGGAGCCGTGCAAGGAGGCGCTCGATGTTCTCCAGCGGTACGTCGTCCCGGCGGGCCGCTTCGATGGCGTTCCTGAGGGCGACGTTGGCCACGGGGTCGGGGCTCCCGCCGGCACGTGCAGCGGCCTGGATGGCGCGGAGGTGTTTGGTAATGAGCTTGCCCCGCTTGGCGTCGTTGGCCGCTTTTTTTCGTTTGATCTGGGCCCATTTGCTGTGACCGGCCATACGGAAATCATTATAGTCGGGGCAAATGCCCTGGCTTGACCGCTTCTTGGGCCTTGCCTGCCCGGTCTGCGGCGGTGAGCTCGATGCCCCGGGCATCTGCAAGGCCTGCCGCGAGGGGGTGGTGCCCGAGCGGGTGGGCAACGCCGTCTACTTGGGTCGCTACCGGACGCTTCGCGGCCTTGTGCGGGCTGCGAAATACCGCAGGCACCGCCTCGCCCTTGATTGGGCGGCGTCCCGGCTTGCGGACCGGATCAAGGCGGCGGGCTTTGAGCCGGAGGCGGTGACCTTTGTTCCCACCTTCCCTTGGCGGGCATTCGTTCGCGGGCAGTACGTGCCTGCCGAGCTTGCCCGCCGGATCGCGGCGCGGCTACGGGTTCCTTACCGGGCCCTGCTCGCTCGCCGCCGCTACACCCCGAGCCAAACCCGACGAAGGGCGCGCCACCGCTTGCCCCAGGTCTTCCAGGCCCGAACGCCCTCACCGAAGCGGGTGCTTTTGGTGGACGACGTGCTGACCTCCGGGGCCACCTTTCGCCGGGCCGCCGAGGCCCTTTTCGCCGCCGGGGCCGAGCGGGTTTGCGGGGCGTTCCTTGCCGTTTCGGATCCCGAGCGGCTCCTTCGCCTTCCGTATAATCGCCCCAGGGCTAGGCGATGAAGCTCCGGCGGCTTTCTGACCTGGTCCCCCACGTTCGCGAGGGGCGTTACCGGCTCGGCCCCCACGTGGCCCGGCACATGCGGGCGGAGGGGTTCACCGAGCTCGACGTGGTGCGGGCGGTCGAGTACGGGCGCGAGCTCGCTGTCTACCCCGAGGACGCCCGCATGCTCGTGCTTGGCTACATCGTGGTGAGCCCAAGGCTCAAGCTGCCGTTGCATGTGGTCCTTGAGTATCGAAAGCCCCGTTTTGTGGATATCGTCACCGCTTTCATTCCCAAGGAGCCCTACCGCGTCTACTCCCGCGCAAGGCTTGCGCTGCTTGTGCGCTTTGACGGAGCACGCTACCGGGAGGAGTGGGCCCGGCCTGAGGGGTCGAGGCGCTGACCTAGGGGCCGTAGAGCTTGGCTTTGGCCTGCTCGACGTCCTGCCGGATCTGACGGCTTAGGGCCTCGGCGTCGGGAAAGGGCCTCTCCGGGCGCAGGCGGGCAATGAACTCCACGGATAGCTCCTCGCCGTAAAGGTCGGGAACCGGTTCCAGAAGGTGGACCTCAAGCCGTTTTTTATTGGACTTGCCAAAGGTGGGGCGGAGGCCGACGTTCGCCACGCCGCCGATCCGCCGGCCCCGGTGCCGGACCCAGACCGCGTGGACCCCGGGAGGAAGCAGCTTTTGTCGGGGGACGGCGAGGTTGGCGGTGGGGAAGCCGAGGGCCCGACCCCTTTGGTCGCCGGGCACAACCACCCCGCTCACCCGGTAGGGGTAGCCGAGGAGGTGCCGGGCCGCTTCCACTTTGCCGGCCTCGAGCAGCGCCCGGATGCGGGAGGATTTGATCGGGGCGCCGCCAAGCCGAAGAAGCGGAACGATCTCGACAGGGGCCACGGCGGCGAGGTCTCCGGGCCCGCCCGCGCGGCCGCGGCCGAAGCGGAAATCCTCCCCGACCACGAGTACGGCGGGCTCAAGCCGCCGGAGCTCCTCTTGGAAGGCCTCCTTGCTCTTTTGCGCGAACGCGGCGTCGAAGGGCACCGCGAGCACGATCTCGGCCCCCGCGGCGGCGAGGAGCTCGGCCTTCTCCGAGAGGGTCGAGAGCGCCGGGGCGCCCTGAGTGAAGACCTTGGTGGGCGGGTCAAAGGTGTAGACGAGGAGCGGGAGCCGCCGTTCGCGGGCAAGGGCGAGCGCCCGGGCGAGGAGGGCCCGGTGCCCCAGGTGCACGCCGTCGAAGCTCCCGATCGCCACCGCCTTGGGTCCGGGCGGCGCGTCGGCGGGGTCGTTGATCAGGATCATCGTTTCCTCGAAAGCCAAAGCAGCCCGGCGGCGGTGGGGCTGCTGGTTGCAAGCTTGCCGGCGAGGAAGGCGCGGATCGCCTCCTCGACTGGCATCCAGCGGACCCGGACCGCTTCCCCCGGGTCCTGGGGGCGGGACCGTGGGATAAGGCGCTGGGCTTCGAAAAGGGTGATGCGCTCGTCGGTGAAGCCGGGGCTTGAGTAGAAGCTGAAGAGCTCCCTTAGCTCGGCGTCGAAGCCGGCCTCCTCCATGAGCTCGCGGCGGGCGGCCTCGTGGGCCGACTCGCCGGGCTCGATCAAGCCCGCGGGGAGCTCGAGCGTCGTTTGCTTGATTGCAGGTCGGTACTGTTCGACAAGGAGCAGATGCCCTTCCCGCACAGCGAGGACCGCCACCGCGTCCTTGTGCCGGACGATCTCCCAGCGCCCGTCCTTGAGGACGAGGGAAAGGATCTTGCCTTGGTAGACGAGGTGCTCCGCCAAACCGTCCTTAAGTATAGGCTGGGTTTGTGCTGATCCTAGGCGAGGTGTTCGGCCACGGGGAGGGTTTCGGCGTCTACCTCGAGGGCAACCGAATCCGGGAGGTGGCCCCAGCGGGAGACCTTAAGGCCCGCTACCCCAGGGCGCGGCGGGTGCGGGTCGAGCGGGTCACGCCGGGGATCGCCGACGCCCACGCCCATCCGCTCTTTTACGGCGCCGAGGCGGGGCGGCTTCGGCTTGGGGGGCTTTCTGA
>JALUED010000076.1 GCA_027053145.1 Thermaceae bacterium
CGGCACCAACGTCTGGTTCACCGACCGCACCCTCTTCGACGGCCCGGTCCACACCAACAACCACTTCCGCTTCTACCGAACGCCGTGGTTTGGCGGCGAGGTCACCAGCGCAGGATGCACCAACCCCGGCCAGGACCGTTGTCTGGGTTCCACCCGCTACGGCGCGCGTTTTTTCGGCGAGGGGTTCATCCGAGACACCGCCATGACCCCAAGCCCCCAGGCCCCCTCCTACACCAACCGCTACGGCACCCACGCCCCTGAGTTCGCCCAAGGCGTGGACTGGCGTTCGCCCTTCATTCCGCTTCCCGTCAACAACCAGGCCCAGCGCGAGGCCGCCCAGGACCAAGGGCTCTACATCAACGGAAGCGTTGAGCGGCTTCGGCTCTTCGTCGAAGAGGAAGGCGGAACCCTCTACCAGCGCATAGACCTCGAGGTCTGCACAAGCACCCACCCCGGCTCCCGGGACCCGGGGCACCGGCGCGGGCGGAGGGGGTCCCGCTGCGTCACCGAAACCCTCTCCTACCGCTACGCCGAGAACGGAATCCTGGAGCTTTACGACCCGCGCACCCGAAGCTGGAAAAGGGTCCTGAGGGACGGCGCACCCGTCGTGTTCAACGGCGTGATCTTCGCCGAAGGCCAAATCCAAGCCCTCACCGGCCCCGCCCGCACCGACCCCAACGACCCCGACACCGCCGCACCTGCGCTAGCCCCCTTCGCCCAGATCACGGTGGCCGCAAGCGGCACGATCCGCATCACCGGCGACCTCAAGTACACCGACCGCCCCTGCAGCAGCTACCCCCACCGCGGCGAAGACGGCAAAGTCGTGCCCGCGACCTGCGAAAACCTCGACGCCGCCAACGTGCTCGGCGTCTACAGCCAATCGGGCGATGTGCTCATCGCCTCGAACGCGCCGCGGGATATCCACATCGACGGGGTGTTGATGTCCGCCCGAGGGGTGGTCCAGGTCGAAGGTTACGACACGATCCCAGAAAGGGGCTACGTCTACCTCACGGGGGGGATCATCGAAAACTTCTACGGCGCCTTCGGCACCTTCGATCCCTACACCGGTCGGAACCGGACCGGCTACGGGCGGCGCTTTACCTACGATCCACGCATGCGGGCAGGGCTTGCGCCGCCGTTTTTCCCCACGACCCAGCTCGACACCGTGCTGGGCATCCAGGCCTTCAGCTTCGGCCAGCGGGAGCAGGTCTATTAGGGAAGCAGCTTGCCCGGGTTAAAAAGCGCCCCGGGATCGAAGGCTCGCTTCACCGCGCGGAAGGCCTCGAGGGTCTCCCCGTCCACCGCCTCGGCCAGGAAGGTGCGCTTCAAAAGCCCCACCCCGTGTTCGCCGGTAATCACGCCCCCGGCGCGGATCGCCACCCGCGCGATCTCGTGGGCGAGCTCGTGAACCTTCCTTGCGTCATCCTCGGGGCCGTAGAGGATGTTGGGGTGCAGGTTGCCGTCCCCGATGTGGCCGAACTGCACCAGGGGAAAGCCAAAATCCTCGCCGAGCTCGCGGATCTCGTGCACGACCTGGACGAGCTTGGAGCGGGGTACGGCGATGTCCTCGTTGAGCTTATAGGGCCGGATCCGGCCAAGCGCCGGGCTCACCGCCCGCCGCGCCTGCCAGAGCCGCTCGGCCTCGGCGGCATTCGCCGCGCGCCGAATCCTGGCGCCGTGCTTCCGAAAAGCGGCCTCGACCTCGGCAAGCTCACCCTCCACGATCTCCAGGTCGTCGCCGTCGGTGTCCACCAAAAGGAGCGCTCCGGCCTTAAGGTCAAGGCCAAAGCCAAAGGCCGCCTCGACCGCCCGGATGCAGCCTTGGTCCATGAACTCGAGCTTCGCCGGCACCGCCCCCCTCCGGATCGCCTCGAAGGCGGCGGCGGCCGCCGCTTCGACGCTATCGAAAAAAGCGGCCAGGGTTCGGGTGTGCTTTGGAAGGGGCTCAAGCCGCAGGGTCGCCTCGGTAAAGACGGCGAGCGTTCCTTCGCTCCCGATCAGGAGCCCGAGCAGGTCGTGGGCCTCGCGCCCCCCAACCTCGTGGACCCGGCCCTCCGCGTCCACGAAGGTGGCGGCCACCACGTAGTCGCCGGTGACGCCCTTCTTGAAGCACTGAGGCCCGCCGGCGTTCTCCGCCAGGTTGCCGCCGATCGTGCTCATCTTGTAGCTGGCGGGGTCGGGCGGGTAGTAGAGCCCATAGGGCCTCGCCCGCTCGCTGACCCAGGCGGTGACCACCCCCACCTGGGCGCGGGCGAGCCGGGCATGGGGATCCACCTCGAGCCGGGTCATGCGGTTGGTGGCGAGGACGATCCCCTCCTCGGTGGGTACGGCCCCGCCGGAAAGCCCGCTCGCACCGCCCCGCACAAAGAGGGGAAGCCCTGCCTCCCGGGCAAAACGGACCACCCGGGCCACCTCCTCGGTGGTCTCGGGGTAAACGACGGCCAGGGGGATTTTCCCCTCGACGATCGCGTCGTAGCGGTGGAGCACGCGGTCGGCCAAATCCAGCTTGACCTTGGCCGGCCCAAGCTCCCGGGCGAGGGCGCGCAGGTTGGCCATCCCTGTTAGTCTAGCCCCATGCGGTATTGGCTGGTGAAGTCCGAACCCTCGGAGTACGCGATCGAGGAGTTCGCAAAGGACCGCCGGGCGATCTGGGACGGGGTGCGGAACTACCAGGCCCGCAACTACCTAAAGGCCATGGAAGAAGGCGACCTCGTGCTCTTTTACCATTCAAACGCCAAGCCCCCGGGGGTGGTGGGGCTTGCTCGGGTGGCGAGGGCGCGGATCCCCGACCCCACCCAGTTCGACCCCCGCTCAAAGTACTTCGACCCAAAGAGCACGCCGGAAAACCCACGCTGGATCACGGTGGAACTGGAGTACCTTGAGACCTTCCCCCGCATGGTTACCCTCGAGGAACTCCGCCGGCGCTTCTCCCCCGAAGACCTCGTGCTATTGCGCCGGGGGAACCGGCTTTCGGTGATGCCGGTGCCCGAAGCGGTCTTCCACGCGATCCTGGAACTTGCGAGGGAGCCATGAAGCCGGTGGTCATTGCCCACCGGGGCGCCCGGAGCCTTGCCCCTGAGAACACCCTGGCGGCGGCGCGGAAGGCCTTTGAGCTCGGCGCCGACCTTTGGGAGACCGACGTGCGAGCAAGCCGCGACGGCGCCCTAATCCTCATGCACGACGACGACCTTCGCCGAACCACGGACGCCCAAGCCCGCTACCCCGAGCGGACCGCCTGGCCCCTTGCCGACTTCGGCCTCGGTGAGCTCCGCGACCTCGACGCCGGGAGCTGGTTTTACGGCACCGACCCCTTCGGGGAGATCGCGGCGGGAAACGTGTCCGAAGACTACCGCGGCGAACCTATTCCCACCGTAGATGAGGCGCTTCGTCTTACCAAGGCGCTGGGCTGGAAGGTAAACCTCGAGCTCAAATGCGCGCCCAGGCAAGAAGAGGGGGTTTGGCTCCTCGAGCAGGCGCTGGCGCTTTCCGAGGCCATCGGCCTCGGTCCAAAGGCGGTCATTTTTTCCTCCTTCGATTTCGACCTCATGCGCTGGGGCCGACGACGGGCCCCCGAGTTCCGCTTCCAAGCGTTGCTTGGATACGACCCGCACCAGCCGATCGACTGGCAAACGGCGAAGGACTTCGACGAGCTCAACCCCTACG
>JALUED010000077.1 GCA_027053145.1 Thermaceae bacterium
TACATCGAGTACAAGGAGGGCGCGTTTGTCCGGGCCAAGCGGGCCGAGCTTGCCCGAAAGGAGCTCCGCTTTTCCGCCGGCTTGCTCGCCTACGACGTGGCCGCGGAGCGGGTGGTGCTCGAAGGCGGCGTTCGCTTTTCTTCGTCCTTCTTGAAAGGCCTTCAGGCGCCGCGCGGGCTGCTCTACCTGAAGGACGGGGTTGCCGTGCTCGAGGGCGGCGTAAAGAGCGCATCGCCGGCCTTTGAGGCCGAGCGAATGGTGGCCGACACCGAAAAGGGGCTCGTTCTCCTGGTGGGCACCTTCCGCTACCGGGATCCGGAGCTTGGGCTTGTTCTCAAGGGTCAGGGGCCCCGCGCCCGGCTCTTGCTCCGCTTCCTAAAGGGCGGCGAGGTCGAGGCCGAGACCGAGGTGCCCGACGAGGTCTACGCCCGGCTTGCCGCCTACCTAGGGGGCTAGCGCCTTGCGCCGCGTCCTTGCCCTCGCCCTGCTTTTAGGGGCGGCCTACGCCGCGTGCGGGACGCGGCCCTACACCCTGGAGCTCCCGATGGGGCTTGCCGGGGGCGAGGCCCTCCGTTACCGGGGCGGGGTGCTTGAACTTTCCAGGGCCTGCTTCGAGGGCGAAGGGCTTGCCTTCGAGGCCGATAAGCTTCGCTTCGATAAGAGGACGGGCCGGATCGAGGCCGAAGCGCCCAGGGGGAAAGCCCGGGGCTGGGCGTTTTCCGCGCGGACGCTTCGGGGTACGGAGCGGGCGCTTGTCTTCCTCGAGGTTCGCTTTGCCCGTAAGGGGGTTTCGCTGGAGGCGGCGCGGGCCGAACTAAGGGGCGAGGCGGTCCGGCTTTTTGACCTTGATGCCGAGGCCTATGGCTACCGCTTCCGGGCCGAGCGGGGGCGCCTCGTGGGCGAACGCTTCGTGGCCGAGGCCCTCCAGGCAACCCCCTGCCGGGTGGGGGAGGCCCTCTTGCTCAGGGGCGAGCGGACGGTTTTTGACCTCAAAGCCGGCCGGCTCCGCTTTGAAGAGAGCGCCCTAAGCTACTACGGGCTCTGCCTCGCCCACCCCAAGCGGCTCCTTTTGGACGCCCGCCGCCCGCCGAAGCTCGCTCTACCCCTCCGGCTCGCCTACGGCGACGGCCTCACCCTTGGGGTCGAGGGCTTCCCCCTCTTCGAAGAAGGCGTCCCCCTTGGCGCCGAGCGCACCCGCTTGACCCTGCTCGGCGAGGGGCTTGGGGGTAGGCGTTCCCGGCTTCGCGTTGGGGTTTCATCGCCCGAGGCGAGCTTTTCGCTCGCTTTGGGGGAGGATGCCTTTGCCCTGAACTTTCGCGCCCCCGGCGTGCGGAGCCAGGTCTTTGAGGACGGCCGCGGGTACCTTGAGCTCCGCCCCGACGCGCCCCTTGCCCCCTTCGCCCTTGCCTACTCGGGCCCCGCTGAGGCGGGGGTGGCGGCAGGGGTCTACGCGAGGACGCGGCTCGACGTCGGACCCTTTACCCTCCGGCCCTACCTCCGGCTGGCCCTGGCCCCGGGAGAGGCGCCCTGGGCGGCGGTCGGCGGCCGCGCCGAGGGGCGGCTTGGCCCGGTTCGCCTCTGGCTTTCGGGCACCGCCCGCCTGGGGGAGCCCGCCGGTTTTTGGGCCGACCTCCTCGAGGCCGAGCGGCTTCGCTTCAGGGCGACCTACGGGGCTTTTTCCTTGGTTTACGCCCTCCATCCCGCGGCCGGGCAAGCCTGGCTGGAGCTTGCCCACCGCGGTCCCTTTGAAGCCCGGGCCCGCGTCGGTTTCGGGCGGCTTTCGGACCGGCAGGAACTCGTCCTTGCCTACCGCGCCCCAAACCCAGGGCCGGGGGGGCTTTCGGTGAGCCCCCGGCTTGGGTACGATTTCGGCTTGGGCCGGCTCTCCCGGCTTGGCCTTGAGGTCGCTTTCGCCGACGGCTGCCTCGTCTACCGGATAGGGGCGCGCTACCTCGCCGAGCCCTGGCCTGGCGAGGTCAAAGGTTTTGCGCTGACGATGGGAGTGGCCCTGCCGTGACCCGGATCGACCGCTACGTTTTGCGGGAGCTCTTTCCGCCGCTGGTCTTCGGCCTCATCGTCTACGTCTTTTTGCTCCTCATCTCGAACCTCCTGGGCCAGGCCAAGTGGGTGGTGGGCTTTCCCTTTTGGGGCGTTTTGAAGTGGCTTTTCTACCAAATCCCCCTGGTGATCAACCAGACCCTCCCGGTCGCCCTCCTGCTCGCGGTGCTCCTCGCCTTCGGGCGGCTTTCCCGGGAAAACGAGCTGCTCGTCCTGCAGGCCGGCGGCATTCCCCTCCTGCGGGTTGCCCGCTGGGTGTTCCTCCTCGCCCTCCTCGCCACCGGCCTCACCCTCTACCTCGCCGAGTACGTGGTGCCAAAAGCGAACGCCCGGGTCACCCAGATCTGGTGGGACGAGCTCGCGACGAAGGGGCGGGGGCTTTCCCGGCTCGTTGGCCAGGCGGTGGAGGTCGGCCCCTACCGCCTATACTTCGGCGACTACGACTACCGGGCGGGGGAGATGGTGGGGGTGCGGCTTGAGCGCTGGTCCGGGGACGCCCTCACCGTGGTCCTCGCCGAGCGGGGGCGGATGAGGGATAACCGCCTTACCCTCTGGAACTACCGGGTCCTTGGGCTCGACCTTTCCGCCCTTGACCGGCCCGGGGACCCCAAAGCCACCCTCCGCGCCCTGCTCCGGGCCCAGAGCAAGGGCGAGCGGCTTGTGCTCAAGCTCCCCCGCACCCGGGAGGAGATCCTGGTGCAAAACGCCGGCGAGCTCTGGGGCGACACCCACAGCATCAGCTATTGGGCCCGCCGCGCTTATGCCCCCGGCCTCGGCCCGCGCGACCGGGCCGAGGCGCTGGTGATGATGCACGCCGACCTCGCGCTTCCCTTTGCCAACCTGGTGGTGGTGGTTTTTGCCCTGCCCCTTGCGGTTCGCAAGGCGGCAAGCACTAGCCTCGCCTTCGGCTACTCGCTCGCGGTCACCATCCTCTACTACTTCCTGATGACCGCCGGCAAGATCCTGGCGCTTGGGGGCAAGCTCGACCCCGTACTCGCCGCCTGGAGCCCGAACCTCATCTTCCTGGCGATCGGCCTTTGGCTGCTGCGGGGGATGGGCCGCTAGGGATCAGCCCGAGGAGAAAGCCCAAAAGGAGCAGCGCGAAGCCGAGCCCGAAGGGCCGCACGAAGAGGGCGAGGAGGCCTCCGGCGACGAGGAGCCCCCTTCGCACCCGGGCCCGGGGGGTCCGCCCGGCGAGGTGGCCGAGGAGGAGCAAAAGGGCCCAAAGCGCGGCCTTCAAAAGCCCCAAGGCAAAGGGCGTCATCAAGGAAAGCATACGGGCCGGGGCGCGCCCCGGCCCGGGAGCTTACGGGGAGCTTAGTCCTGGGACCTGCCGTGCTTTTCCTTCCCGTGCGGGTGGGGTTTCTGCTTGCCCTCGTGCTTGGCCTTAGGGGTTTGGCGGTCCTTCTGCCCTTCGCCGTGATGGGCCGGCATCCCCGGGTGGCGCTCGCCCTCCTTGCCATGCTTGTACGAGGGCTTTTCATGCCGGTGCCCGCTTCGTTTGGGGGCTTGCCCCTCGTCTTGGTGCGGCTTTTGCCCCTGGTGGCGCTCGGTGTGCTCGAGGGCCTCCCCGTCGTGG
>JALUED010000078.1 GCA_027053145.1 Thermaceae bacterium
ACCTCGCGACGGGCGGCCTCGTCGCCCTCTTTCCAGCGCCGCCGGAGTTCGGGGTCGGTCTTCAGGACGAAGGCCGCGTGGGTGGTGAGCAGGGGGCGGTTCGAATAAGCGAAGCGCTCGACCCGCTTTCGGCCGAGGACATGGATCAGGTGGTCGGCGGCGGTGTTGTCGCTATGCGCCATCATCCGCGCGGCCAGCGAGGCCAGGGTGAGGGGCGTGCCCGCGGGCCAGTCCTGGAGCTCGCCCGACGGCAGGCTCTTCCACTCGTCCCTCAGGGGAACGACCTCGTTCCATCGGCGCTCACCCCTTTCCACCGCGTCGAGGAGCGCCGCCAGCACCGAGAGCTTGAACGCCGAGCCCACCGCGAGCCGCGCCTCCTCGTGGAGGGCGGCAAGGGGGTGGGTTCCTTCGAGCACCAGAATGCCCACTTTCCCGGGAAAAGCCCCTAGAGCCTCGACGGCCTCGTCCAGGGAGGCGAGGCGCTTCCTCGGGGGCTTAAAGAAGAGCCCGGCGATCCGGCCCTCGGCGTTGAGGCGGATCGTCACCGGGACCTCGCCTCGCTCGAAGACGGCGATGTAATCCTCGCCCTCCTTACGCACCCCCTCGAAGCGGCCGAGCTGGGCGGAGAGCTGCTTGACGATGGCCGCTACCTGCTCGGCCGAGACCTGACGTAAAAACGCCTTTGCGAACCACTCGGGCCGCACCGGCTCGGTGAAGAGGGCGCGGACGCGGGCGGCTTCGAGGCCCTGGGCCAGGGCCAGCCCGAGCGCGAGGGCGAGGAGAAGGGCAGCGAGCCGCCTCATTTTCCACCCCCGACGGCCCGGGCCTCCTCCCGCCAAATCCGGTAGGAGAGCCAGACCAGGTAGAGCATGGCGAGCAAGAGGCCGCCGATCGCCGCGAGCACCGCCCAGGGGTTGGAGTAGAAGACCGCGAGCAACACGAGCAAGAGGCCAAAGGCGACGAGGACGTAGCCGCCGAGCCGGTTCGTCACCTGCCAGCTTTTCCTGCTCGAGAGCGTCCAGGGGGTGCGGACCCCGAAGACCCAGTTCTGGGGCGCCTTGGGCAGGAGATTGCCGAGCAGCACGAGGGCGAGCCCCACCGCCGCCCAAAGGACTTTGAGGGCGGGTTCGCCCTCCAGAGCGGGTTTTGCGGGCACGTTTTGGAGCGCGGACCAGGTGAGGTAGAGGATGGCGAGCTGGGTGAGGGTGAGTACCCAGGCGGTGGCGGCGACGACCGCCGGCCAGGCCCGCCAGGGCCCCTTTCGGGCGGGGTCGAGCCGGGGCCAGAGCAGCAGGAACCCCGCGAGGAGGAGCTGGAGGACGGGAAGAAAGAGAAGCTCGTACTTCGAGCCCCAGCGGTCCGCCTCACCGGCCAGGTTCCAGTGGATCGGAACGCGCTCGGGCAAGGAAGCAAGCGCCGCCAGCGTGAAAAACCAGCTAACCAGCAGGGCCAGGGCGATGCGACCGTTTCCCTTCATGCTTTCCCTCCTTGAGCTCGAGCAAAAAGGCCAAGGCGTCCTCGAGGACCGAAGCGGAGAGCCGGTAGATCCGTCGTTTGCCCTCCCGCTCGACCTCGACCAGGCCGGCCTCGAGGAGCACCCCGAGGTGCTGGGAGAGGGTCGAGCGCGCGAGGGGAAACCGCTCGGCGATCTCGCCGGCGCTCAGAGGGCCCTCCCTAAGGGCCTTGAGGATCGCGCGCCGGGTCGGGTCTGCGAGGGCCTTGAAAACCGCGTTCACCTTCTACATCGTAGCCGATTTCATTTCGTTAGTCAACGAAATTAAATCGGGGTAAGCTACCCATTGCACGGGCTATGCAGGGATCCGTTTGGAAGTGGCTCATCGAGGCGCTGCTTGGCAACCTTCTGCGCGGTTGCCGGGCGAGGGCGCGCGCCCAAGCCCAAGGCGGGGCGAAGGTGCTCCGGGCGGGCCGCTGCCACCGCGTAGCGGTCGGAGCCCTTGCGCTGATTCCCCTCGCCTTCCTCCTAGACCTCGGCCCCGCCGGCTTTGCGCTCTTCTTCCCTGCCCTGCTTTTGCTCCTTCCCCTTTTGAACGAAGCCTTCGGCACCGCGATTTTTTACGACGCGCGCGGGGTAGGCTACGCAAGCTGGTTTCGGAGAAAGCGCTGGCCCTGGTCTGCGCTCGTGCGCCTGGAGACCTCCCCGGGGGCCAACGGCGTCTACCTGGTCTTCCAGGACGGCGGCCACCTCGAGGTGCCCCGCCACTTCGACGGTGCCCGGGAACTCGTCGAAGAAGCCCGCGCCCGGCTAGCGGCCAAAGCGCCGGGCAACGTAGGCCTCGAGGACCTCGAGGAACCGTTCCTCTAGGTCCTCGCCCTGGAGCGTGGCGTAGTGCTTACCGTCCACAAAAACCGGCGCCCTCGGGGCCTCTCCGGCGCCGGGGAGGCTGATGCCGATGTCGGCGTGCTTACTCTCCCCGGGGCCGTTCACCACGCAGCCCATCACCGCGACCTTGAGCTCCTCGACCCCCGGGTACCTCTCCCGCCACTCGGGGAGGCGCGCCTTGATGTAGGCCTCGACCCGCTCGGCAAGGCGCTGGAACCGGTCCGAGCTGGTGCGGCCGCAACCCGGGCAGGCCGAGACCTCGGGGGCCCGGCGGCGGAGGCCAAGGACCTGCAGCACCTCCCAGGCGACCTCGACCTCCCGGGTGCGGGACTCGCCGGGGCGGGGGGTGAGCGAGACCCGGATGGTGTCGCCGATGCCCTCAAGAAGCAACGGCGCGAGCGCCGCCGCCGAGGCCACGATGCCTTTCGTCCCCATGCCCGCCTCGGTGAGGCCAAGGTGGAGGGGGAGGTTCGTTCGCCGGGCGAGCTCCCGGTAGACCCGGATCAGCTCGGGGACCCGGGAGACCTTGGCGGAGAGGACGATCTTGTCTTCAGGAAGGCCGAGCTCCAGGGCGTACTCCGCCGAGCGGACCACGCTCTCAATGAGGGCGTCGAGCACCACCTCGTCCGCCGACTTGGGCTCGGGCCGGCGGGCGTTTTCGTCCATCAGCTCGGCGAGGACCTCCATGTCCAACGAGCCCCAGTTGCCGCCGATCCGGACCGGTTTCCCAAGATCCTTTGCCACCGCAATCATCTCGGCGAAGGCGGCGTCCTTCCGCTTTTTGCCCAGGGTTCCGGGGTTGATGCGGTATTTATCGAGGGCCTGGGCGGCCTCGGGGTACTTCCTTAAGAGGACGTGGCCGGAGAAGTGGAAGTCGCCGACCAAGGGCACGGGGGTGCCCAGGTCGGCAAGCCTTTCCTTGATCTCGGGGACAGCCCTCGCCGCCGCCTCGGTGTTCACGGTGATGCGGACAATCTCGGCCCCGGCCCGGTAGAGTTCAGCGGCTTGATGGGAGGTGGCCTCGGGGTCGGCGGTGTCGGTGTTGGTCATGGCCTGGACCACCACCGGGTGACCGCCCCCGACAGGGACGGGGCCGACGTGGACGGTGGGGGTGGGTCTACGCGGGGTCATGCTTCCTCAAGGTACGCGAGCACGCGCTCGATGTGGGCGAGCAAGGCCGGCAGGTCCTTTTCCACGATCGCGGCCACGATGGCCATGTCCACCTCGAAGTACTCGTGGATCAACCGGTTTCGGGTCGCGGCCACCTCGCGCCAGGGGACTTCAGGGAAGCGAG
>JALUED010000079.1 GCA_027053145.1 Thermaceae bacterium
CTCCCCGAGCCGCCCCCCGAGCTCGTCCCCGAGGAGGAGGAACCCCTACCCGCCGAGCTCCGGCTTCGCCGGCTCGCCGCCCTACGGGCAAGCGAGGTGCGCTGGCCCGGGGTGCGGGTCGAAGAGGGCTGCACCCTCTGCCCGGTCTGCCAGAACGTCTGCCCCACCTCGGCGATCCGACGCTACCGGGACGGCGAGGAGCAGGTGCTTGAACTTGAGCTCGCCCGCTGCACCGGCTGCCATGCCTGCGTGGAGAGCTGCCCGCCCCAGGTGATGGAGCCCGCTGACTACGGCAAGGAGGAGCTCGCTTCGGGGGTGCTCGAGCTCTTCCGGGGCAAGCCCTGGGACTGAGGGGGTTTCGGCTTCTTAGGCCAGGCCCAGCGGTAGTCGGCGCGGAGAAGGGCGAGGTCGGCCTCGTTTACCCGGCCGTCCCGGTTCAGGTCGCCCTCGAGCGCCTTCCCCTTTTTCGCCCGCTTCCCCCAGTTGCGGGCGAGGCGCACGAGGTCGGTAAACGCGTATTTCCCGGTCTTCGAAGGCACAAACGCCACCCGCTCGGAGGCGGCGAAGGGCTTCCCCTTCGCGTCCAGGAAGCGGGCCTCGTAGGGGATCTTCTTGAAGAGCGCCTTCTTCTCAGGCACCAGGGTGAGGCGAAAGATCTCGCCGCTTGAAGCGGGCCTGAAGTAGGCAAGGTCAAGCCCGAGCACGCCGGTTTCTTCGTCGAAACGAACCAGGTAGAGGGCGTCCTTGGTCACCCGGAGCATCTTCAGGTCGGGCTTGAGGTTCTTGAGCACGAAGCGAGCCTCGAACCCCAAGGTCCGCCGGCCCGATAGCCGCACCACCGCGACGAAGGGATCGGCCACCGGCACCGGCGGCAGGACGAAATCAAACGCCGGCGGGGGCGGGTCGCCCACGACGAGGACGAAGCTCTTCGTCACCGCCGAGAGCGCCGCGTCCTTCACGGTCACCTCGAAGCGGGCCTTGCCCTTAGCCCTCGGGGTCCCCGAGATCACACCGTTTTTGAAGACGAGCCCTTTAGGCAGCTTGCCCCGCTCCTCGTACCGGTAGGGGCGCACGCCCCCGGCGGCGAAGAGCTCGGCCCGGTAGGGCTCGCCGAGGTAGGCGGGGGGAAGGGAGCCGGCCGGCAGGCGGAGCGGCTCTGTGGGCAGCCCCTGGTCGGCGCCGCAGGCGGCGAGGAGGACTAGGAGAAAAAGCCAAAGGAGGCGCACGTCCCCATGCTAGCCCGAGGAGGTGAGAAAATGGCTCTATGCCGGCGCTCTACTGGGTCTTCGCCCTCGCCGCCCTGGAGGGGCTCGCCTTCGCGCTCTTCGTGCCCAAGGAGGGGCTTGCGGTGCCCCTCGCTTCCCTGCTCTATAGCTGGACCCCGGCGCTCGTCGGGCTCTTCTTCGCCCGCCGGGAGGGGGTCCGCTTTCCAGTCTTCGGCGAGCCCAACCGGTATTGGGCCCTCGCCCTCCTCCTCCCGCCCTTGATCGCCGCCCTCAGCGTCTTGCTCGCGCTGCCGCTCGGCACCTGGCGGGGGGCGGGACCGGTTCAGGGTGCGCTCGGCCACGGCCCCTCGGGACCGGCCTTTTGGCTCTACCTCGCGGGCTACGGGCTCCTCGTCAGCCTGAGCGTGGGCCTCGTCTTCGCCCTGGGCGGCGAGATCTTCTGGCGGGGCTACCTTTGGGAGCGCTTCCGGGAGCAGGGGTTTTGGCCCGCGTCCCTGGCGCTCGGGGCGCTCTGGGGGCTATGGCAGCTCCCCAGCCTGCTCGCCGGCGGAACGCCCGCGGCCCAAGTCTTCTTTACCCTGGTGCTCGGGGTTCTCCTGGCCCCGGGGCTGATCCTCTTCCGGGAATGGGGCCGGGCGGTGGCCCCGGCGGCGCTTTTCCTTTCGGGCGTTCGGGTCTGGTCGTTCCTTCCTTCCTACCTGGTCGAGGGGCCGACGGCCCTGGTGGGGTTTTACGGCCTTGCCGGGATGGCGGCGCTTGCGCTTTTCAACCTGCTCCTTCGGAGGTGGGTGCGGTGATCCGGCTCCCCGCCGAGCTCTTCCCTCCTGGCCTGCGCCTAAGGCGCCCCCGGCCGGAGGACGCGCCGGCGCTTTTCTCCTGGGCAAGCGATCCCGAGGTGACGCGGTACCTGAGCTTCGCCCCCCACCGGGACGTGGACGAAAGCCGGGCGGTGCTCCGCAGGTGGGCCCGGGCCTGGGCCGAGAGCGAGGGGCTGCTCCTTCCCTGCCGCACGCTTACCTACCTGATCGAGGTGGAGGGCATTCCGGTAGGAAGCCTTTCGGTCCACCGAAGCCGGTATGGCCTTGAACTTGGCTACGCCCTGGCCCGCACTCACTGGGGCCAGGGGATCGCGCCTCGCGCGGTCCGGGGCCTCACCGAATGGCTCTTTGCCCACGGCGCCCACCGGATCTACGCCACCGCCCACGTCGAGAACACCGCCAGCCACCGGGTGCTGGAGAAAGCAGGCTTCGTACGCGAGGGGCGGCTTTCGCGCTACTTTTTCTTCCCCAACCTAGGCGCGCACGGCGACGGCTACCTCTTTGCTAAAACAAATCAACCTGAAGGAGGTCATTAATGACCGGAAAAAGCGACCGCACACTACTGGAGCACCTTGGTTTCGAGCTCGCGGGAGAATGGATCCTGCAGGAGGGCCGGCCAAAGATCCGCTACCTCTCCTCGCGCTTACGTGCGAGCCAAAAGGTGCTTTACGCCTTCGTGTCGGATAACGAGGTGCTCTACCTGGGCAAGACCGTAAACCGGCTCGACCTGCGCCTCAATGGCTACGTGCATCCGGGACCGAGGCAAAAAACCAACCAGCGCGTGCACGCCCTCCTTAAAGAGACGCTGCAGAAAAAGCCCGTTCACATCCTCGCGCTACTCGGTGAAGGAAAAGTCGAGTACCGGGGCGTGCCCGTCAACCTGGCCGCGGGACTGGAGGACGAGCTCATTGCCCGGATCAACCCGCCCTGGAACCTCCAGGGAACGTGGCCGACCTTTCGTGGGCGCTAGTAGTGCCAGGGTAGACTTACAGCATGCGTGTGGGGATTACCGTTGAAGAGGCCCTGGAAGAAGTCCAAAACCGGGCCCGGCCGATCCCGGATACCGAGCGGGTGCCGCTCACCCGGGCCCTCGGCCGGGTGCTGGCCGAGGACCTGGCGGCGCTTTGCGACCACCCGGACGTGGACAACACCGCCGTGGACGGCTACGCCGTCCGCGCCGCCGACACCGAGGGCGCAAGCCAGGAAAACCCGGCGGTGCTCCGCCTCGTCGGCGAGTCCCCGGCGGGGCGGCCGTTTTCGGGCGCACTCGGCCCCGGGGAGGCAGTCGCGGTCTACACCGGCTCCCCCCTGCCCGAGGGCGCCGACGCGGTGGTGGCGGTGGAGGATACCCGCCGCGAGGGGGATCGGGTTTTCGTCTTCAAGCCCGCCTCGTCCAAAGACATTCGCCCGAGGGGCGACGACTTCAAAAAAGGCGAGGTCCTGCTAAAAAAGGGCGACCCCCTCACCCCCGGCCGGATCGGCCTCGCCGCCGCCATGGGTCACGCCGAGTTGCCCGTGGTGCGAAGGCCCCGCGTCGGCATCCTCTCCACCGGCGACGAGGTGGTGACCCCGGGGGAGCCTCTTCCC
>JALUED010000080.1 GCA_027053145.1 Thermaceae bacterium
TCCAGTTGCTGGATTTGCCTGCCGTCCGCGTCAAGAACGAAAACGTCGTCGCCTACCGCGATCTGCACGGCGTTTTGAAAGCTTCCTCGGCCGGGGCCCCGTCCTCCGAAGCGCAGTTCGGCCTCGCCGTTTAGGGTTAGCCGGGTGATGGTTTGGGATTCGCTGTCGAGGATGAAAACCCGGTTTTCGCCCCCGCAGGCAATGGCGGTCGGGTGGAAGAACTCGCCGAGCTTTAGCCCATAGGTGCCGGTGGAGAGCATCTCTTCGCCGTCGGGGCTGTAGCGGCGAACCATGCCGCGGTTTCCGGTGAACTCGAAATGCACCGCCCAGAGCATGCCCTCGGGGTCGGCGGCGAGGTCGTTGGCCGACTGGTGGCCGAAGGCGCGAACGGGGTAGCCGCTTTGGGGATCCACAAGCCGCAGGTTGCCCCCCGGCGCTTCGACGACGAGCGCCAAAAGGTGGTCCTGGGTGAGGCTTGGGGTTTCGGCTTTGGGGAGGGTCTTTAGGGTTGCGATTACCTCATCGAGCGGGGGGCGCTTCGAGGGGTCCTTTTCCAGCATGCGCATGATGAGGTCGTTTAAAACGGGGTGAAGCTTGGGGTTTTTTTGGATGGGGGGAACCGGGCGCTCGAGGATTTGCTTCTGGGCGACCTGCTCGAAATCCCCCCGGAATGGAGGTTCGCCCACCAGCGCCTCGTAGAGCACGATGCCGAAGCTGTACACGTCGCTTTTTTCGTCTAAGGGCCTGCCCTTGGCCTGTTCCGGGCTCATGTAGGTGGGGGTGCCGATGCGCGCGCCCACCGAGGTGAGCCGGGAAAGCTCCTTGCCCGCGGCGATGCCGAAATCCATCAAGCGGACGCCGGATGGGTCCACGTCCCCGTTCTTGAAGGCGTTGCGGTAGATCATGATGTTTCCCGGCTTGAGGTCCCGGTGAAGGAATCCCAGGCTGTGGATGTATTTCAGCGCTTCCGCAACCGGGAGTAGGATTTTCAGAGCGAGCTCGGGGTTCAGGCGGCGTTCGCTGATGAGTTCGTCGAGGCTGGGGCCGTCAACCAGTTCGAGGGCAATAAAATGCGTGTCTCCGGCCTTGCCGTGCTCGTAGACCTTGACGATGTTGGGGTGGTTGAGCTTCTTGAGCACTTCCGCTTCGCGATGGAGCCGCTTCAAGAACCGCGACTCGTTGGCATAGCGGGCTTGGGGGATTTTGAGCGCAGCGATGAGGCCGTCGGCCTTCCGCTTCGCGCGGTAGACGGTGGCCATGCCGCCGGTGCCGAGCTTGCCAAGGATCTGGTAGCGCTTTTCCAGGGGTTCCTTCTCGGAAGGGGGGAGAAGCTTTCTCCGACGGCGAGGGAGCCGGATTCGGATGTGCGCGCGCGGAGTGACTAGGCTACCGAGGCCCACCAGGCCGAGCCCCGCGAGCAGGTAAGCTTGCCCGCCCAGCCAAAGGAGGAGCCCGCCGTTTGCGCCGAGCAAGAGAACGAAGAAGCCAAGCAGCCCACCCGGGGCCAGCCGCAGAAGGAGCAGTAGGGTGAGCACATAAAGCAACAAGGCCACGAGGATGGGGGCCTCCGGCGGCATGACGACCTCATTTTAGGACTGGGTGGCGGGAAAGGACCCCACAAGTGTGGGGTGGCCTGCAAATGGTTCCACAACTTGTTAGACTTCGTCTCAAGTTATGCGGGAAGTCTTAGCCATTCCTCCCTTTCGACGCTTTTTCCTGGCCTCTTTAATCACGCAGGCTGGGGATCAGGTGCACCGCATTGCCCTTTACGTGCTCGTCTACCAGCTGACCGGGAGCACTGCGGCGGTGGCGGCGGTGCTTTCGGCCCAGCTTCTTGTAAATACCTTCTTGAGTCCGTTCCTTGCGACCTGGGTGGAGCGTCGGGAACGCACCCGGCTTTTCGTGCTCACGCAGGTGGTGCAGGGGCTGCTTGTGCTGCTGATTCCGGCCCTCGGTACGCGAAATCTGCTTTTCCTTTGGTTTCTGGTTTTTGCCGTCCATCTCTTTCAGCGCATGGAGTATCCCCTTATCGCTGCGATGACCCCTGAGCTTGTGCCCAAGGAGCACCTGGATGCGGCGAACGGCTTGGTCTCGTTCTCCCAGCGGTTTTCGGAGGTGGCGGTGGTGGGGCTGGCTGGCCTTTTGGTGGCGGCGGTCGGTCCCGTGCCTGCCTTTTACCTAAACGCCCTGAGTTTTTTCCTGGCGGCGTTTTTGCTCCTTGGGCTTCCTCGAATCCATCCACCCAAAGGCGAGGGAGGGCACTATTGGCAGCAGCTTAAAGAAGGGTTTGCCTTCATCTTCAAAAACCCCACCGTCCGCCGCGCGATCGCCGCCCTTTTTGTCGTAGCGTTGCTGGGATCGGTGGAAGGCGTGCTGGGAGTGGCGCTAGCTCTAGGTCCTTTGAACGTAGGATCGGAGGGCTACGGCGTCATCGAGATGGTGCTTGCCCTCGGCGCGGTGCTAGGGGCGGTTTGGGTGCCGACCTGGACGCGGCGCTGGGACCGAGAGTGGGTGCTGGCGCTTGCCTTTTTCCTTTTTGGGCTTACCGTGGCCTCGGTGGGCCTCATTCCGGTCTTCCTGTGGGTGGTGGTGGCGTATTTCCTTGGGGGGATTTTCAACCAAGCTTTCCTCGTGCCCGTTCGAAGCCTCTTGCAGCTTGAAACTCCAAAGGCCATGCTGGCCCGCGTCTTTGGCGTGGTGGGTTCGGTCATCGGTACCGCGGTCTTGATCGGGGTGATGGGGGGTGGGGTGGTGGCCGACCGGATCGGCGTGCTCACCACCTACCTCCTTGCGGGTACAGGGATCACGCTGGTGGGGGCCTACTTGATCCTGGCGAAGCTTAGAGATCGGCGAGCGCGCCCTCGCTGAGCCAGCGGGCGGCTTGGGTGGCGTGGTAGGTGAGGATGAATTGGGCGCCGGCCCGGCGGATACCGATCAAGGTCTCCAGCACGACCCGCCGTTCGTCGAGCCAGCCGCGTTCCGCGGCGGCCCTGATCATGCTGTATTCGCCGGAGACGAGGTAAGCAGCGATGGGTTTGGCAAAGCGCGCCTTGAGTTCGCGAACCAGGTCGAGGTAGGCGAGCGCGGGTTTCACCATGAGCATGTCGGCACCCTCGACGTCGTCGAGACGGGCTTCTCGAAGGGCGTCCCAGAGCCCGGCGGCGGGGTCCATTTGGTAGCTCCGGCGGTCGCCGAAAACCGGCGCGCTGGCTGCGGCCTCCCGGAAGGGGCCATAGAAGGCGGAGGCGAACTTGACCGCATAGGAGAGAATGGGGGTTTGGGTGAACCCCGCCTTGTCGAGGGCTTCCCGAATGGCCCGAACCTGGCCGTCCATCATCGCGCTTGGCGCGACGACGTCGGCTCCGGCCTGCGCCTGGCTTACCGCAGTTTGGCCGAGGAGTTCGAGGGTGGGGTCGTTGGCGACCTCGTTGCCCACGACGACCCCGCAGTGGCCGTGGGAGGTGTATTCGCAGAGGCAGGTGTCGGCGATGAGGAGCAGGTCGGGATAGTGGCGCTTCAAAAGGCGTAGCGCGCGCTGGACCACCCCCTCGTTGTCGTAAGCCCCGTGCCCGAGCTCGTCCTTTTGCTCTTCGGGGAGCACCCCAAAAAGGATCACGCCGCCGACCCCAGCTTCCTTTGCTTTGCCGGCGGCTTCGATCAAGCTTTCCAGGCTGTGCCGGTATTGTCCGGGCATGGAGGGGATGGGTTCGGGGTCCTTGGCCAGGTGAACGAAGAGGGGTTGGACAAGGTTGCGGGGTTCCAGGGTGACCTCGCGCACGAGCCTGCGGAGGGCTTGGGTTTTGCGAAGGCGCCTTGGGCGTTCCATACCGGTGGTAGTTTATCCCGCCTCTATAATGGGGGCTCGGAGGCGCGATGAATCTCAAGAAGCTCTTGAAGGAGGCGCAGAAGGCCCAGGCCAAGGCGGCCGAGGTCCAGGCCCGCTTGGCCGAGGCCCGGGTGGAGGGCAAGGCGGGCGGCGGCCTGGTGCGCGTCGTGGCCGACGGCCACGGGCAGGTCCTCGAGGTGGAAATCAAGCCTGAAGCCGTGGATCCGGACGACGTCGAGGCCCTCGCCGATCTGGTGCTGGTGGCGGTCCAAGAGGCCCAGGCGAAGGCGCGGGAGCTTGCCGAGCGGGAAATGCAGGGGAGCCTGGGGGCGCTTGGCGGCCTTATGGGAGGCGGTTTTTGAAGCAGCCGGCGGCGCTTGTATCCCTGGCCCGGGCGCTTAGCCGCCTGCCTGGGGTCGGGCCGAAGACCGCGCAGCGGCTTGCTTTTGCGCTGGCGTTGGATAAGGACTTGGCCCAGGGCCTTGAAGAGGCCCTTGCGGAGGCGAGGGCGCGGCTTACCACCTGCCGGGTCTGCGGAAACCTAGCCGAGGGCGAGCTTTGTCCCATCTGCGCCGACGAGACCCGGGACCGCTCGATCATTGCGGTGGTGGAAACCCCGGCCGACGTGTACGCCATCGAGCGGAGCGGCGAGTTTCGGGGGCTTTACCACGTCTTGGGCGGGGTTTTGAACCCCTTGGAGGGGATTGGTCCGGAGGAGCTGAACCTCGAGGGGCTTTTTGCGCGTCTGGAAGGGGTGGAGGAGGTTTTGATCGCGACCTCGATGACGGTCGAGGGCGAGGCGACCGCGAACTACCTCGCCGAGCGGCTGAAGGGAAAAGGGGTGCGCGTTACCCGCCCGGCCTATGGGTTGCCGGCGGGGGGTAGCCTGGAATACGTGGACGAGGTGACGCTGGCCCGGGCGCTATCGCGCCGGCAGCCGGTTGAGGAGTGAGAGGCGTGTGGCTTTTCGATCTCGCTCAGATCCCCATCGTCGAGCGTGCGGTGGTGGCTTCGACCGACGGCTTGGTGATTGAGGCGGCGGGCCACCGGGGACCGGATCCCGAGTTCCTTGCGGCGGAGATCGCGGCCCTTCGGCGGAGCATGGAGACCCTGTCCGGGCGGATCGGCGGGCGCGTCCGTCGGTTTGCCATTACCCTGGACGAGCGGGAGCTGCTCGTGGTCTGCGAGGAAGAGGTTTGCGTGGGCGCGGTGATCCGGCGCGGCGCCGAGCGGCGTAGGGTGGGCCAGGAGCTCTCAAGGCTTGCGCCCCTGATCGCCAAGGAATTGGGAGGCTAAGCGTATGGAGGCTTTGAAGCCTTTGGCGGAAGAGCAAGGCGTCAAGGCGTGGGCCCTCGTGGGCGAGGATGGCTTTGCGCTCGAGGCCTACCGCCGTCCGGACGTGGACGCGGGCGACCTCCTCGGGGGGCTTGGGGCGAGCGTGCTGGCGGCTTCCCGCGCGGTGGCCGAGGAGCTGGGCAAGGGCCCGGTTGAAGAGGTCATGGTGGAGTACCCCGAGGGACCGGTGCTCATGGTGCCCACGGGCAAGGGCCCGATTCTAATGATCCTGCTCGACGAGGTTGCGAGCCTTGGGAGGGTTCGGCTCGCACTCAAGCGGGTCATGCCCAAGCTTTTGGAGGAGCTCCCATGAACGAGCTTAACCTGGATCTCGACCGCGAAACCGCCAAGGGTCGGTACGCCAACATGGCGGTGATCTCCCATACCCAAAACGAGTTCCTGATGGATTTTGCCTTGATCCAGCCCCAGGGGCCGGCTTTGGTGGTGGCCCGGGTGATCACGAGCCCGCGCCACGCGAAGGCGCTCCTCCGTTCGCTTGCGGAGAACATACGCCGGTACGAAGCCACCTTCGGCCCCATCCCCGAAGACGGCGAAGCCCGCGGGCCTTGGGGGGAGGCCTAGTCCCGCATCGCGGGTAGCTCTCCGGCCGGGGGCGGAGGGAGATCCTCTAAGCTTTCTAGGCCGAAGATTTCCAAAAAGCGCTTGGTGGTCCGGTAGCGCCTCGGGTGCTTACCGACGGCTTCGATAAGCCCGCGCTCCAGCAGGCCCTCGATCACCGCGGCCGAGTCCTTGCCTCGGGCGGCGTTGATCTCGGCGGTCGAGATCGGTTGATGGTAGGCCACGATCGCGAGGACCTCGAGCGCGGCTCGGGAAAGCCGAGGTGGGCGGGGTTTGAGCGCTCGGCGCACGGCTTCGGCATGCTTGGGGTGGACGACCAGGCGCACGCCGCCCGCGACCCGCTCAAGGCGCACGCCGAGGCTGCCGTCGGCGAGGTGCCGTTCCAGTTCGAGGATTCGCTTTTCGACCTCCTCTGGGCTTTGCCCCAACCCTCGGGCCAGTTCGTCCGGGGCGACCGCCCGACCGGCGGCGAAAAGGATGGCTAGCAAGGGGGCGAGCTCGGGTTTCAAGCCTCCTCCAAGAAAGGGGCGAGCTTCCTTTTGGGCAGGGCTTCTTCCCGGAGGATCTTGCCCTCTACGAGGTCCACCACGCTCGAGGCAACCCCCGGCGGTGGAGGTCCTGGAACCACCCAGTCCACCGGGAACGTTTGGGCTTCGGCTTGGGTTTTTACCGGGGGCTTTCCGCTTCGGTTGAGGCTGGTAGCGGCAACGAACCCGCCCACCGCCCGGATGAGCGTGACCAACTCGGGGTGGTTGGGCACGCGGAGCCCGAGCTTTTTTTCCGCCCCGATGAGGGGAAAACGCTTACCGGCTGGGACCACCAGGGTGAGCGGCCCCGGCCAAAACCGCTCGGCGAGGGCAAGAAAACGGGGGTCCTCGTAGCCCTTGGGGAGAAGGGTACGCGCGGCTTCGAGGTCCGCCACGAGGAGCTGAAGGGGCCGATGGCGAGGGCGGCCCTTTAAGCGGTAGACCCGTTCGACCCCTTCAGGGTGGTCCGGCCGAACGAGCACGCCCCAGACCGTGTCCGTGGGGAAGGCCACCAGGCCTCCTTCGCGCAGCACCTTGGCGGCCTTGACGAGCTCGGGGCGCATTCCTGGGCTATACTATAGGGCAACATGCCGATCTACCATTACCGCGCCCGCGACCGCCAGGGCAGAAGCATTGCGGCTACGGTGGAGGCGCCCGATCTAAGGACGGCGGCACGGATCCTTCGGGAAAAGGGCTACTTCATCACCGAGATTAAGGAGCCGGGTAAGGGGCTGCAAAGAGAGATAGAGCTTTCCTTTTTAGAGCGCGGTCCGGGCCTTAAGGATCTTGCGATCTTCAGCCGACAGCTCGCCACGATGCTGGCGGCGGGCCTGCCCATCGTGCAGTCGCTTGCCATTTTGGAAAAGCAGACCGAGAACAAGAAGTTCCAGAAGATTATTCGGGAGGTCCGCACCGACGTCGAGGGGGGCATGGCTTTTTCCGATGCCCTAGCCAAGCACCCGGTCTTCGGCCGGCTTTACGTGAACCTGGTGCGAGCGGGCGAGGCTTCGGGTACGCTGGATGCCATCCTTGACCGGCTTGCGACCTTTCTGGAAAAGGACCTTGAGCTTCGGGGCAAGATCAAGTCCGCCATGACCTACCCGGTGATTGTCCTTGTCTTCGCGGTCCTCATCACCTATTTCCTCCTCACCGGTATCGTGCCGCAATTTGCCCAGATCCTCACGGACCTTGGTTCCGAACTGCCCCTTCTTACCCGCTTTTTGATCGCAGTTTCCAACTTCCTCCGTTCCAGCACCCTTTATTTGGTGGCCGGGCTCATTGCGCTCTATTTCGCCTACCGTTACCTTTACACCCGTACCGAGCAAGGGCGGCGCTGGATTGACCGGGTGAAGCTGCGCCTGCCGATCTTCGGCGTTTTGAACAAAAAGAGTGCGCTCGCGCGTTTTTCCCGGACGCTTGGGTTGTTGGTCTCGTCCGGCGTGAACATCGTCGAAGCGGTGGACATTACCAAGGGCACCGCCGGCAACGCGGTGATCGAGGAGATCTTGGAGGAGACCAAGAACACCATTCAGGTGGGCGAACCTTTGCACAGCACGTTGCTCCGGTATCCGGAAATCTTTCCACCGATGGTGGCCTCGATGATTGCGATCGGTGAGGAAACCGGCGCCCTCGATGCGATGTTGCAAAAGGTGGCCGATTTCTATGAGCGCGAGGTGGAGGAAACGGTCGAAAGCCTTACCGCCGCGATCGAACCCGTGATGATCGTTTTTTTGGGCGTGGTCGTAGGGCTGATCGTCGCCGGGATGTTCCTTCCGCTCTTCCAAATCATCAACACGCTCTCGACCCAGTAGGATTCACGCGGTCTTCATGCCGCCCCCTTAGCCTCGGGGCGTGGAGGCGATCAAGCTCGGGCCCTTTGTTGTTCCCTTGGTGCGGGCGTTTGTGGCCTTGGCGCTTGCCGGGTTTGTGCTTTCGGCCGAGCTGCTTGCCCGAAGGGGGCCGAAGGAGCTTTCGAACTGGGCATGGAACGCGGTTTTGGTGGGCTTGATCGGGGCCCGGCTGGGGTATGTGCTTTTGCACCTTGGGGTCTACGCAAGGGACCCTGTGAGCGTGCTTTATTTTTGGCAAGGGGGGTTTTCCCCGCTTTTTGGACTCCTTGCCGGCGCGCTTTACACCCTTTACTTCTTTCGGCGGACGAGGATGCGGCTTGCGCTCGCCCTCCCGCCGGCGGCGGTCGGCGGAGCGGTGGCCGCCGCCCTTTTTCTGCTCCTTTCCCACCGGGCTTACGAGAGCGAGCGCCTGCCGGGATGGGCCTTTCCCACGCCGGATGGGGGCGTGGTTTCGCTCGCGGAGTTTGCGGGGCGGCCGGTGGTTTTGAACCTCTGGGCGAGCTGGTGCCCCCCTTGCCGGCGGGAAATGCCGCTTTTGGCCGAGTACGCGGCGAGGGAAAAGGACGTTGCCTTTGTCTTTGCCAACAGCGGGGAAAACGCGGAGACCGTGCGGGCTTTTTTAAAGCGCGAGGGGCTTTCCCTGCCGAACGTGGTCTTGGACGCCGAGGGACGCCTGGTGCGGCGGCTTAGGGTGGTGGCTTTGCCGACGACGATCTTTTTTAACAGAGAGGGGAAGGCAATAGCCCGGCACCTCGGCGAGCTTTCCCGGGCGAGCCTTGAGGACTACTTGAAAAAGCTCCGCTGACCGAACACGAGGCGCGCGAAGGCGGCAAGCCCTTCGCGGTCTGGGGCCTCGAAGTGGTAGCGGAAGTTCCATAGGTAATGGAGCAATAGCGGCCAGGCGATGCCAAGGCGCTTGGATTCGGTGCGGGCCACCTCGCCCAGGTGGGCGAGGCCCTCGCGGCGCGCGCGCCGGAGTTCGGCGAGCACCCCAGGGGGCGGCGGTGCGTCCTTGGGGTGGGCCCAGACCGCGAAGACGAAGGGAAGGCGGGTGCGCCGATACCAGGCCTCGGCGAGGTCGGTGACGTGGACGCCGCCGGGGCGCTCGGGGAGGTCGTGAACGCTTTCTAGAGGGGAGGGGAGGAGCTCGGCGTAAGCGCGGATGGCGCGGTCGCCGATGAGCAGTACGCCGTCGTAGCGCTCAAGGAGCTCAAGCCCCCCTTCGACCCGTTCGTAGACCCGGTCCTCGCCGAGCAGCAGCTTCAAAAGCCGGACCGAGGTCGCGCTCTCGGTGGTAAGGGCGATCCGTCTCGCTTGTTCGAAAGGCATCCGGGAAAACAGGTTGACCGAGTAGACCCGGCCGAGCACGGCGACGGCGAAATCCGGGAGGGGCTCAAGGTAGTCCTGGTGTTCCAAGTAAAAGACTGAGGAGACCAAGCTGAGGTCGAGTTCCCCGGCAAGAAGCGCCCGGTTGAGCTCGGTGGGAACCGCTTTTTTAAGCTCGAAGCCTTGGGGTTTTAAAAAGTGGGCAAGGGGTGCGACGTTGGCGTAAGGGGGTAGGCCCACCCGGTAGCTCATGCCGCCTCTTTTCCGTAGTCCTTTAGCTCATGGTAGAGCGCGTTGCGCTCCACCGGCCGGTAGCCGGCGCGGCGGATCAGGTCAATGAGCGCTTCTTTGGAAAGGCCTTCGGGGGCGCGGGCTCCCGCCATGTGCACGATCTTTTCCTCGACCAGGGTGCCGTCAATATCGGAGACCCCCCAATCCAGGGATACCTGGGCGATCTCGGGGGTGATCGTCGCCCAGTAGCCCTTGATGTGGGGGAAGTTATCGAGGAAGATTCGGGCCACTGCCAGGTTTCTAAGGTCCTCGATCGCATCCGGGGGTTCGGTTTTTTGAAGTTCCCGGGCAAGGGGGTTGCCGTCGGGTTGGAAAGCGAGCGGTACAAAGCTCATGAACCCGCCGGTCTCGTCCTGAAGGCGCCGGAGCCGATCCATGTGGTCGAGGCGTTCCTCCAGCGTCTCGACGTGGCCGTAGAGCATGGTGGCGTTGGTGGGGATGCCGAGTCGGTGGGCGGTGCGGTGCACCTCGAGCCAGACCTCGGCCTTGATCTTTGCGGGGGCGATGATCCGGCGGACCCGCTCGGCGAAGATCTCCGCTCCGCCGCCGGGAAGCATCACAAGCCCCGCATCCTTGAGCGCTTTGAGGACGGTTCCGACGTCGGTGCGGGCGACCTTGGCGATGTGGGCGATCTCGGCGGCGGTGAAGGCCTTGATCTGGAGCGAGGGAAAGCGCTCCCGGATCGCCGAAAGGAGCTCCACGTAGTAGGAAAGCGGCCTTTTGGGGTGGTGGCCGGAAGCGATGTGGAGTTCGGTCATGCCCGGCTGGTAGCGTTCGGCGATCCAGGCGAGGGCTTCGTCCACCTCGTAGTCCCAGGCGCCTTCCTCGCCAAAGCGGCGGGCAAAGGCACAGAACTTGCAGCCGACGTAGCAGATGTTGGTTTGGGAAAATCGAAGCGAGTGGACGAAGTAGACCTTGTCTCCTGTCTTTCGGGTGCGAACCGCGTGGGCTAAGCGAAGCAGCGCGGGCAGGTCCCGTGTTTGGTAAAGGGCTAGACCTTCTTTGAGGCCAATCCGTTCCCCCGCAAGCACCTTCTCGGCGATCGGCAAAAGTGCGGGGTCGCGAATCCAACGCACACCCCTATCCTTCCGCTTGCAGGGAGGAGTTGCAAGGGGCTCGCTATCCTCTCACCGCCGGGCGGTATCGTGGAGGCATGCTCAGGGTGCAACAGGGGGGCTGGATCCTTGTCGTCCTCCTGCTCCTTGCCCTCTACGCCGCGTACGTTTTCTTCGATCGCTACCTCACCCTTCGGCGCGAGCGGGTGGGGGGCGAGAAGCTCATGCGCGAGGTTGAGGCGGCGCTAAGGCGAGGGCAACTCGAGGTCGCCCTCGAGGCCGCCCGAACCCACGGCGGAGCGCTCGGGCGCTTCTTGCTCGCGGGGCTGCCCCGGGTGCCCTACGGGGTGGCGGCGGTGGACGCCGCGCTTAAAGCCGCGCTCCTTGAAGAGGAGGTCCGGCTTTCCCGGGGCCTTGGGGTGCTCGGGGTGACCGCGCAGGTGGCGCCGCTTTTCGGCTTGCTCGGGACCGTGACCGGGATGATTCACGCCTTCAACGTGCTCGCCGTCCAGGGGCAGACCACCGCGCGGCTCCTCGCCGGGGGGATCGGGGAAGCTCTCTTCACCACCGCCGGGGGACTCGTGGTCGGGATTCCCGCTCTCTTTGCCTACCACTACCTGGCCGGTCGGGTGGAGGACGTGCTGACCGAGCTTGAGCAGCGGCGCGAGGAGCTTTTAGGGGTGCTTGCCGAGGTGGCCCATGCGCAGGACGCGGATTAGGCCGCGGCCCGAGATCAACCTGGCCCCTTTCGTGGACGTCGTCTTCCTGCTGGTGATCTTTTTCATGGTGAGCTCCACCTTCATCACCCCCGAAACTGGCCTCCCCATTGAGCTCCCGAGCGCCCAGACCGGAGTCGAGGAGCCCCGGGACGTGCCCACCGTGGTGCTCGACGAAAAGGGCCGGGCCTACCTGGGCAACCGCCGGCTCACCGACGCTGCCCTTTTCGCCGCCCTTCAGTCCCGTTTGAGCGGGGATGCGCGCGGACTCGTCGTCCTCCGAGCCGACGCCAAAGTGGCCCACGGCCGGGTGGTTGAGGTCATGGACCTGATCCGCCGGGCAGGGGCGAAGAGGGTGGCGATCGCCGTCGTGCCATGAGTGAGCGCCGAAAAAAACGGCGCGCGTGGCTTTTGGCCCTTCTAAGCACGGGGCTTTTGACCCTCTTTTTCCTCCTCTTGGTCCAAACGCCTCCGGTGCCCCCGCGGAAGGCCCCGGGCTACCTCGTCGTCGAGTTTGGGCCCGGGGGGCAGAACTTGCCGCCGCCCCCAAGGCGCCCGCTCCCCAAGGCAGCAAAGCCGAGGCCTAAGGCTCCGCCAAGGCCGAAGGCCCCCCCCAAGCCGGCGATGAGGCCTTCGCCGAAGCCGGCGGCGCCGAAAAGGCCTGCACCGCCCGTCAAGCTTCCCGCCGCGCCGCGGTCGCCTAGGTCCGAGGCGCCAGGTCCCACGCCTCCTAAGCCGACGCCCACAGCACCGGGGGGGCCTCCATTGATGCCCGAGGGCCCGGGGATCGAGCGCCCGCTTCCGAAA
>JALUED010000081.1 GCA_027053145.1 Thermaceae bacterium
GCATGATCTCTCTCGGTCCGGACGGCCGGACCGAGAGAGATCATGCCCTTCTTCCGGCACGCGGAAAAACCGGGTCTTCACCCCGCGATCAAAGAGCGCCGCGAACCAGGTCTCCCCCTGGTCGATGGGGCAGCGGTGGTCCTCTTCGGCGTGGACCACGAGGGTCGGGGCCCGAACCCGGTGGGCGTACTTCAGCGGACTCTTTGCCCAAAGCACCTCGGGATTTTTCCAAGGGTCGGCAAAAAGCTGCATGCGAACGAAGGGCGGGCCGATGTCGGAGGCGCCGAAGAAGCTCAGCCAGTTCGCGATCGAGCGGTCGGTGACCGCGGCCTTGAAGCGCTCCGGGCGCCGGCCGGTGAGCCAGTTCGTCATGTACCCGCCGTAGCTGCCGCCGGTGACCCCGATCCGGGAGGGGTCGAGGGGAAAACGCCTCAAGGCCTCGTCCAAAAGCCCTAAAAGATCGGCCTCGTCAGCTTCGCCCCAGCGCCCTTTAAGCCTCGCGTAGGCCTCGCCGTAGCCGGTCGAGCCTCGGGGGTTGCCGAAGACCACGGCGTAGCCGCTTGCGGCAAAGAGCTGGAGTTCGAACATCAGGGCCTCGCCAAAGGCGGTGTGGGGGCCGCCGTGGATGGCAAGGATCGCCGGGTGGGGTCCCTCGCCCTCGGGAAGCAGCACCCAGCCCGGCACCTCGTGCCCCTCGGGAGCCCGGTAAGAAAACGCCTCGGGGCGCCGGAAGGAAAGCTTGAGCCCGGCGTTCGGGTCGAAGACCTCGCGTCCCTCCCACACAAGCCTTGGCCCATGGTCGAAGTCCTCGACGAGAAGGGCCCTCCCCTCGTGGGCGAAGGCGACCACCGACTTTTCCGTGGGGAGCCTTTCAGGGCTGCCCCCTTCCTCCACGCGGTAGAGCACCCCGCGCCCGGCCTCGGTGGCGAGGAAGTAAAGGGCGCCGTCCTCGCCGAAGGCCGGCCCCTGGCGGTAGGCGCCAAAGCGCGCGTCCGAGTTCACCTGATTGCCCAGGTGGCCGCGAAAAAGGACGCGGGGAGCGCCGCCGTAGGGAAGGTAGACAAGCTCGGCGAAGCGCCCCCCTTCCTCCACCGGCTGGTGGACGAGCGCAAGGCCCCGGGGACCCGCCGCAAGGCCGTAGAGCAGGCCGCCAGGGGTGTAGAGCGCCTGGAGCTTTTCCCCCTCGTACCTCCAAAGCGTGAAGCGAAGCCGCGCCCGGGCGCGGGCGTCCTCGGCGGCGAGGAAGTAAAGCGCGCCGTCCTCGCCGAAGACCGCCTCCTCCACCGGGGGAAAGCGGGAAAAAAGCGGCCTTGCCCCCAGGTAGACCTCGACCGGGCTCTCGTCCAAAAGCCCCCGGCCGTCTGCCTTGGGGGGCCAGGCCTCGTAGACCCGGGGAAGGCCGGGTTTGGGTCGCGCTTTGGGGGTCCAAAAAAGCACCCGGCCCCGGCCGTCCACGGCGAAGCCCAAAACGCCGTTTTTCGCCCCCGTGACGCGCTCGGGCTCGCCGCCCCGAAGGGGCAGGCGGAAGACCTGAAAAACCTCCCCCTCTTTGCGCAAAAAGTAGAGGGAGTCCCCCTTCCAAACTGGGTCCTTCGCCTCGCCCTGGGTAAGGTAGCGGACCCGCCCCTTTTCCAAGGTGGCCAGGCGGGTTCGGTAGCGGGGCGGGTGCTTGCCCTCGATCCGGGTCTCGAGGAAAAGGGGGCCGCTCGGCCCCTCGGCGAGGCCCGAGAGGAAACGGAACCGATAGAGGAGCTCCGGACGCACGCCCCGAGCCTACCAAAATCCTGACCCGCGGGTCAGCGCCCGCCTTCCCCCTCCCGGAACCGGCGCCAGCGCTCGAAGGCGGCGATGGCCCGGGGAAAGCCAAAGAAAAGCGCGGCCTGGAGGAGGGTCTCCTTGATCTCCCGCTCGCTTGCGCCGTTTCGAAGCGCCCCCTTGAAGTGGGTCGCGATCTCCGGCGGGCTGCCGAGCCCCACCAGGGCGGTGATGGCGAGGAGCTCCCGGGTCTTAAGGTCGAGCCCCTCGCGGGAGAGGACCTCCCGGTAGGCAAAACCCTCGATGTAGCGGGCGAGGTCAGGGTCGAGGGCGGCGAGGCGGGCGCGGATCTTTTCTTCCTCCTCGCCCCAGATCCCTTTGAGCGCGTCCATACCCTAAGCCTACGCCCTAGGCGGAGAAGATCCGCTCAAGCTCAAGAAGGCTCTCCGGGCTCCCCATCGCGGTCACCCGGTCGCCGAGCCGGAGTTGGGTGTAGCCGTGAGTGACGATCGCCTCGCCTCCGCGGTGGATGGCGAGCACCAGCACGTCGGCGGGAAGCCGGAGCTCGCGGAGGGGCACCCCGTCGAGGGCGGGATCCTCGACCACAAAGTCGCGTACTTGCTGGCCCTCCCCCTCCCCCAAGAAGAGCGCCACCGCACCCGGGCTCTGCACGTACTGGGCGAGGAGGTGGACGGTGGCGGTGGTGGGGTCCACCACCTGGCACCCGGCCTCGCGGTAGGCGGCAAGGGGCACCCTCCCCTGGCGCCGGGCCACCCGGGCCCCCACGTCGCGGCCGGCGAGCGCCCGGCAGAGCTCGAGGTTCTCCTCGTCGGTGAGCAGGAAGACCGCGGCCTCGGCCCGGCCCGCGGGCAGCCCCTGGTAAAGGGCGACCCTAAGCCCCTCTGCCCGCAGGGCCTCGGCCCGCTCGGGGTCCCGGGTGAAAAGTTCAGACTGCCAGCCCCCGGCCCGCAGGCGGCGGCAGAGCGCGATCGCCTGGTGGTCGTCACCGAAGATCCAGACCCGCCGGCTCCTAGCCCGCCTGCGGGCCTCGCCCACCCAGAGGAGGGCCTGCTTGAGCATCGGCGGCCCAACCACCTGATTGAGCACCACCAGGGCCACCACCACGGCGGCAAAGATCTCGCCGAAGCCGGGGAAGGTGTCGGCCACCTTCCTGGCAAGGCCGAGCGCTACCCCCGCCTGCGTGACGAAGGCGAGCCCCGAGGCCAGCGCCACCCGGAACCCCTCGCCCGCGACGAGCGCCCCTAGAGCGCTCCCCAGCCCGAAGGCCAGGAACCGGACGAAGAAGAGCCCGAGCGCCACCGGCCAGGTGGCGGCCAGAACGTCGAGGGCGAGCGAGGCCCCGGTCAGGGTGAAAAAGGCGATGAAGACCGCGGGCGAGAGGGCCGCGAGCAGCCGGGTGAACTCGTCGCGGTAGGGGCTGTCGTTGACCACCCAGAACGCCGCCAGCACCCCGGCGAGGAGCGGCTCGGGGGTGACGGGCTGGTGAAACCAGTGGAGGGTGGCCTCCTCCAGCCCCCGGGCGAGCACGAAGCCGCCGTAGCCGAGCAGCAAGAGCCCGAGGCCCTTGGCCGCGGGGACGAACCGGGCGGCGAGGAGGCGGAGGAGCAGAAAGAAGAGCACGTAGCCGAGGGCGAGGGAGAGCAAAAGGTCGGTGAGCAAGACCGGCAGGAAGAGCATGCTCAAGGGCGCGCCGTTCGCCCAGGAGCGGGCGAGCTCGAGCCCCACGGCGAACAGCACGATGACCACCACGTCCGAGACCACCGTGGTCCCCAGCACGAGCTGGGTGAAGGGCCCCTTGGCGGAG
>JALUED010000082.1:0-2566 GCA_027053145.1 Thermaceae bacterium
TGAAGTCGCCGATAGCCCGCCAATGGGCAGGCGCCTAGGGTGGGGCCCACGACTGGGGCGAAGTCGTAACAAGGTAGCTGTACCGGAAGGTGCGGCTGGATCACCTCCTTTCTAAGGAGAAAGCAAGCTGCTCGGGCCCGTGCTTTCAAGGCCCTCTGCCCGCGAGGGTCAAGCGGGCCTCGGCGCGCGCCGAGGCCCGCTTTTCTTTTGCATGGATATGCAACGTGGGTTAGCATGGGCGCGGCGCGAGGGGGGCGCCCAAGGAGGCTTATGCCGCCGAGAAAGGACCTCAAGACGATCCTGATCATCGGCTCCGGACCGATCACCATCGGCCAGGCCGCCGAGTTCGATTATTCCGGCACCCAAGCGGTGAAGGCGCTTCGGCGGGTCGGCTACCGAGCGGTGCTGGTGAACCCCAACCCGGCGACGATCATGACCGACCCCGACCTCGCCGAAGCCACGTACCTAGAGCCCCTCCAACTTGAGTACCTGGAGCGCATCATCGAGCACGAACGCCCCGACGCCCTGCTTCCCACCCTCGGGGGGCAGACCGCCCTGAACCTGGCGGTGGCCCTTTTTGAAGAGGGCGTCCTCGCGAAATACGGGGTCGAGCTGATCGGCGCCAACGTCGAGGCGATCAAGAAGGGCGAAGACCGCGAGGCCTTCCAAGCCGCGATGCGGAGGATTGGCCTCGAGGTCCCCCGTGGCAAGCTAGTCAAAAGCCTTGAAGAAGGGCTCGCCTTCGCCCGCGAGGTGGGCTACCCGGTGGTGGTCCGCCCCTCCTTCACCCTGGGTGGCACCGGGGGCGGCGTCGCCAAGGACGAGGCCGAGCTTCGGGAGGTCCTGGGCCGCGGCCTCCGGCTCTCCCCGGTCCACACCGCGCTCGTCGAGGAGAGCGTGCTGGGGTGGAAGGAGTTCGAGCTCGAGGTCATGCGCGACCACGCCGACACCGTGGTGGTCATCACCTCCATCGAGAACTTCGACCCCATGGGGGTGCACACCGGGGACTCGATCACCGTAGCCCCTGCCCAGACCCTCTCCGACGTCGAATACCAGCGGATGCGGGACGCGGCCAAGGCGATCATCCGCGAGATCGGCGTGGACACCGGCGGTTCCAACATCCAGTTCGCGGTGCACCCCAAAACCGGCCGCATGGTGGTCATCGAGATGAATCCCCGGGTCTCGCGCTCCTCGGCACTCGCTTCCAAGGCCACCGGCTACCCGATCGCCAAGATCGCCGCCCTGCTCGCGGTGGGCTACCGCCTCGATGAACTCCCGAACGACATCACCCAAAAGACCCCGGCCTCCTTCGAGCCCACGATCGACTACGTGGTGGTGAAAATCCCCCGCTTTGCCTTCGAGAAGTTCCAGACCCTACCGAACGTCGAGGGGAAGCTTTCCGACCGGCTCGGCACCCAGATGCGCTCGGTGGGCGAGGTGATGGCCATCGGCCGAAGCTTCAAGGAGGCCTTCCTGAAGGCGCTAAGAGGCCTTGAAGCCGACGTGAAGGCGGGGGTCGAAGCCCTCCCCACGGAAAAGCTTCGGGAACTCCTCTACCCAAACCCCCGCCGGCCCTTCGTGCTCCTCGAGCTCCTCCGCCGGGGCGAATCGGTGGAGGCCCTCCACGAGGCCACCGCCATTGACCCCTGGTTCCTTACGCAGCTTGCCGAGATCGTCGCGGCGGAACAATCGGCGAAGGCCCGGGGTCCCGTGCGGTCCTGGGACGTGGAAGCGATCTACCGCACGAAGCAGATCGGCCTTTCAGACCGAGAGCTCGGCGCCCTCACCGGGGAAGACGAGCTCAAGGTCCGGGCCGCCCGCAAGGAAAAGGGCGTCCGTCCGGTCTATAAGACGGTAGACACCTGCGCCGCCGAGTTCGAGGCCTACACTCCCTACCACTACTCCACCTACGAAGAAGAGGACGAGGTCAAGCCCGCCGAGCGGGAGAAGGTGGTGATCCTGGGCTCGGGCCCGATCCGGATCGGCCAGGGGGTGGAGTTCGATTATTCCGCGGTCCACGCGGTTTGGGCGCTCAAGGACGCTGGGTTCGAGACGATCATGATGAACTCGAACCCCGAGACCGTCTCCACCGACTACGACACCGCCGACCGGCTCTACTTCGAGCCCCTCACCCTCGAGGACACCCTGAACCTGATCGAGCGGGAAGAGCCGCTCGGCACCATCGTCACCCTGGGTGGGCAAACGCCCTTGAAGCTCGCCCGGCCCCTGAAGGCCGCCGGCGCCCGGCTCCTCGGCACCGACCCCGACGCGATCCACGCCGCCGAGGAGCGCGAGGCCTTCAACCGGCTGGTGCAAAGGCTCAAAATCCCCCAGCCCAAAGGGGCGGTGGCTGGGAACCCGGAGGAGGCGATCCAGCTCGCCCGGGAGCTCGGCTACCCCCTGATGGTGCGGCCCAGCTACGTCCTCGGCGGCCGGGCGATGGCGAGCGTGCGCAACGAGGACGAGCTTAAAGGCTACCTCGACGAGGTTTACGCCGAGCTCGCCGAGACCCCCTCGATCCTCCTCGACCAGTACCTCGAGGGCGCGGTCGAGCTGGATGTGGACG
>JALUED010000082.1:2576-3566 GCA_027053145.1 Thermaceae bacterium
TGCACCTGGGCGAGGAGGTCCTTAAGCAGGTGCGGGACTACACGAGGAAGCTCGCCCTCGCCATCGGGGTCCGGGGGCTTTTGAACGTGCAGTACGCGGTCAAGGACGGGGTGGTGTACGTCCTCGAGGCCAACCCCCGGGCCTCGCGCACCGTCCCCTTTGTCTCCAAGGCGATCGGCCACCCCCTCGCCAAATACGCGGCGCTCATCGCGGTGGGGAAGACCCTCGAGGACCTCGGCTTCACCGAGGACCCCACTCCAAAGCTCTACGCCGCCAAGGAAGTGGTCATCCCCTGGATCAAGTTCCCGGGGGTGATCCCCTGGCTCGGCCCCGAGATGCGCTCCACAGGCGAGAGCATGGGCCTCGACGAAGACCCCTACCTCGCCTACTACAAGGCCGAGCTCGGGGCGGGCCAGGTTCTGCCCCTTTCGGGCAAGGTCCGCTTCATCGCGGTGGATGATGCCATCCGGGCCGCCTACCTCGAAGCCGGCTTCGAAGCCACCGAGGGCGACGATTACGACCTTCTCCTCGCCTTTACCCCCGATCCCGAGCTCAGGCGGGCGGTGGAGACGGGCAAGCCCTTCGTCACCACCCCGGCCGCCGCCCGATGGAGCCTCAAGGCGATCGAGGCGGCGCGGAAGGCCCCGGTGCGCGTCCGGAGCCTGCAGGCGTGGCACCGAAGCCCCGCGCTTCGCTAAGGAAGCGGCCGGGCCATGGCCCGGCCGCTTCCTTCCGTGCTGCTTTTAAGCCTCTTCGCCGCCTGGAGCCCCCTCCTCAGCTTGCTTGGCCTGACTCTGGTTCATCCGGCGGAGGTCCGGCTTGATGCGGGCGGCCTTGCCGCGGCGCTCGCGGAGGTAGTAGAGCTTGGCCCGGCGCACCCGACCGCGGAACGTCACCTCCACCTTCTCGATGAGCGGGGAGTGCATGGGGAAGATCCGCTCCACCCCCACGCCGTGGGAGATCTTGCGCACGGTGAAGCTCGTGTTTAGG
>JALUED010000083.1 GCA_027053145.1 Thermaceae bacterium
CGGGGGGTGCTTGGGGTGGACCTTTCGGGCACGGTGGCGGTTTTGGTCTGGGCCGCGGTGCTTTACAACCTGGGGATGGCGGCCCGGATCCTCCACGGGCTGCTGGCGAGGAGCGGGGAAGCCCTCGAGGCCGCCGCCCGGACGCTTGGGGCCAGCCCACTCCGGGCCTTCCTGCGGGTGACGTTGCCGCTCCTTTGGCCGGGGATCTTGGCCGCCGGCGGGCTTACCTTCCTCTACACCTTCGCAAGCTTCGGAGTACCCCTTTTGCTTGGAGGCTACCGGTACGCGACCCTCGAGGTCGAGATCTACCGCCTCCTTGCCTACGAGCTCGACTTTCCCCGCGCCAGCGCGCTCGTGCTCTGGCAGGCAGCGGTGCTCGCGCTGGTGAGCGCGGGCTACCTTTGGGCCGGTCGGCGGATCGCAGGGGGGCTTTTACCGGGGCCCCCGCGGCCTCTTCCCCAGGGCCAGGCCTGGGCGCTTTCGGCCCTGCTCTGGGCCGGCTTCCTCGCCGTTGCCTCGCCCATCCTCGCGCTTTTTTTCGTAAGCCTGCAGACCCCAAGCGGAATCGGCCTTGGCCATTACCTACGCCTCCTTGCCGGTGGGGGCGGGACGGTGAGCTTTTTCGAAGCGCTTTGGAACACCCTCCGGTTTTCGGCCTCGGCCCTTTTGCTGGCGGCGCCGGTGGGCCTCGCCTACGCCCTCGTCGCCGCCCGGGGGAGCCGGTTTGCGGATCTCGCCGGGCTCGTTCCCCTTTTCTTGAGCCCGGTGAGCCTGGGGGTTGGCTACCTCCTCGCCTACCCCCGCCTACGGGCCAGCGCGCTCGTGCTGGTGCTGGCCTACGCCACCCTGGCCTACCCCCTTTTCGCCCGCAGCGTGGCCCCCGCCCTGAGGAACCTTGCGCCTGAGCTCCTCGAGGCCGCCGCCACCCTTGGGGCCGGGCCGGTCCGGCGGCTTTTTCGCGTCGAGCTCCCCCTCGTCCGCCCCGCCCTCCTCGCCGGCGCCACCCTAGCCCTCGCGAGCGCGATCGGCGAGTTCGGGGCTACCCTGCTCCTCGTGCGCCCTGAGTGGACCACCCTCACCGTCGCGATCTACGAACGGCTTTCCAGGCCAGGCCTTGCCAACTACGGCGAGGCGATGGCGATGAGCGTCCTGCTCGCCGCCCTCTCCGGGCTCCTTTTCTTTTCCTTCGCGAAGGGGGCCGAACTTGGCTAGCGCGCTCCGGTTCGAAGACGTGCGCCGCACCTTGGGGGCCTTCCGGCTCTCGCTCAGCCTCGCGGTGGACCCCGGGGAGACCCTGGCCCTGCTCGGCCCCTCGGGGAGCGGCAAGACCACCGCGCTCAAGATCGCGGCCGGGCTCCTTTGGCCCGAACGCGGGCGGGTCTGGATCGGCGGCCGCGACGTCACGCGCCTTGCCCCTGAGCGGCGGGGGGTGGGCATGCTTTTTCAAAACTACGCCCTTTTTCCCCACCTCACCGTGTACCAAAACGTCGCCTTCGGCCTGATCGAGCGCCGCTGGCCGCGCGAGCGCATTCATGCCCGGGTGGAAGAGCTCCTCGAGCGCACCGGCCTCAGCGCCCACGCGAACAAACGCCCTGCCGAGCTCTCCGGCGGCGAGCAACAGCGGGTGGCGCTGGCTCGAGCCCTCGCCCCAAGGCCCCCTCTCTTGCTCCTCGACGAGCCCCTAGGAGCCCTCGACCTAAGGCTTCGGGAGACCCTCTTGCTTGAACTCAAGCGGGTGCTCGGCGCCGAAGGGGTGGCCGCCCTTTACGTCACCCACGACCAAGCGGAGGCCTTCGCCCTCGCCCACCGGGTGCTGATCCTGAAAGACGGCGACGCCGTACAGGAGGGCACGCCTCTTGCGGTCTTCCGCCGGCCCAAGGACGCCTGGACCGCCCGCTTCCTCGGTCACAAAAACGTCCTTGGCCCCGAGGAGGCCGCCCGGATCGGGCTCCCCGAGGGAACCTGGCTTATCCCCAACGCCGCTTTGGTCCCGGGCGAAGGGGAAGCGGCCGAGGTCCTCGAGGCCCTCTTCCTCGGCCCTCGGGTGGGGCTTTGGCTTTCCTACCGTGGGGTCCGGCTCTACTGGGAGGGCCCCATGGAGCCCCTCCCCACCCCGGGGCAGGCGCTCCCCCTCCGGGTTCTTCGGGAAAGGGCGGTGCCGCTGTGAGGGCGCTGGTTTTGCTCGGAGGCCCCCTTGATCCGAGCCCCAGGCTTAAGGCGGAGGCCGTCCGCGCCGACCTCGTCGTCGCCGCCGACCGGGGCATCCTCCACGCCGAGGCCCTCGGCCTTCGCCCCGACCTCTGGGTGGGGGACTTCGACTCAAGCCCCGAAACGCTCCGGACCCGCTACCCCGACCTGCCGCAGGAGGCCCACCCCAGGGATAAGGACGCCACCGATGGCGAGCTCGCCGCCCGGGCGGCGATCCGGCGGGGCGCGCGGGCGCTCCTTTTGGCCGGGGCCCTCAGCGGCGAGGTGGACCACACCCTTGCCCACCACGCCTTGGCCCTGGGCCTTGCCGAGCAGGGCATCGAGGTCGCCCTCACCGACGGCCGTAGCTGGGCCTGGCCGGTGGTGCCGCCCGGGGTGCACCTCAACCTGCCCCCGGGCACGCCCTTTAGCCTTGTCCCGTTTGCCCCCCTCAAGGGGGTTCGCCTCGAAGGAGGGCGCTGGCAGCTTAGGGGGGAGAACCTGCCCCTGGGCACCACCCGCGCCACCCGAAACGTCGCCACCGGGCCGGTGCGAATCGAGCTCGCGGCGGGGCGCAGTGTGCTCGTCGCCCGGCTCGCCTAAGCTAGAAGGCGATGAAACCGTCGCTCGCCGTTCTTCTCGAAGAGCTCGAGGCCCTCTCCCACCGCTTCCAAGCGGGCCTCGACCCCTTCGGGACCCTTAGCTTTTACCTCGAGGGCGGCCCTGGGGGCGCCACCGCCTTGGTCTGGGCCCCCTGGGAAAAGGGCCCCGAGGTCCTTCGGGCCCTTGCCAACCTGCCCCTCCGCGGCCGGGCACTGGTGGCGCTGGCCCCGGAGGCGGGAGACGGCGCCCCCCTTGCCGCCGTTCTTCGCACGCATCGGCCCCGCTATGCGCTCTTCCTCACCCCGGGCGAGGGGCTTTATCACCGGTTTTCCGGGTTCAAGGAAGTTGAGGCCGAGAAGGCGGTGGAGCGGGTGCCGCTCGACGACCCTCGTCCCGCCCGGGTGGTTTGGCGCACCGCCCCCACCGGCCTCCGCTACCGGGAGGTCCGGGTCTTTCCCGCCTGGGAAAGTCCCGCCATGGGCGGAGCCGGCCCCACCCACGAGGCCCCCTTGGGGGCCTTGGCGCTCGCCGAGGGAGCGCTGCCCTACGGCGTCGGAGAGGGTAAGCTGGAAGCGAACCTGGCACGGGCGCTTGCCGCGCTCGGCCTACTGAGGGAGGGATCAGGATGATGGCAGCGGCGCTTTTGGCAATCTTTGCGGTCGCGATCCTGCTGGTGACGGGGATCTACTACACCGTCTACCACCCGAAGACCCTCACCACCTCGGGGGAGGCGGTGGACCTTGGGCTCACCGCCGCCCTGGTGGCGATGATCGTGCTCGTCACCGCCGCCCTATCGGCAATGTACCTGCTCGGCAAGCTTCAGTAGCTCTGGGCTTCGCGAAGCATCGCCCGGGTGAGCTCCCAAACCGGGGCAAACTCGGGCTTTTCCCGGTCCAGGAGCTCAAGGCACCGGTGGATCTCCTCGACCCGGTGGGCCTCGAGTCCTCTGCGCTTTTTCCCACCGCGGCGGGCGCTCTCGGCAAGCTCCTCGAACCGGCGTGGCAGGCAAACCCGAGGCACGCCCCCTGAGGTCCGGCAAGCCAGCGACGGGTGCCCCGGGCAGTGGGCATAACCCTCCGGGTAGCGGCGGCCAAGCTCAGGATGGCCAGCCATCGCCATGCCGAGCGGCCCCGCGTGAACCGCCGCCAGCCAGCGGAAGATCCGCACGCGCCGACGGCGGCGCTCGGTCTCGGTGAGGGCCCCTTTGCCCCCCGCCATCCCCTATTCAGTTTACCGCTTCGCCTCCCCGCATCTTTGCCATCATGGCCTTAAGCTCCTCCTCCTTTTGCCTCGCCTTGTCCAGCGCCCTGGAAAGGGCCCGAAGAAGCTCAAAGAGGAGCCCAAGGGCGCGCTGGATCTCGGGATCGAAAAGCGCACGCAAAAGCCCAACGAGCCCAAGCCGCGGCGGATCCTTGAGCTTTTTCTCGGAAAGCGCTTCAAGGAAAAGGTCCACCATCATGCCCGCTGCGTTGGAGTCGATCTGGGCGAGCACGTCCGCCGCTTTGCCCGCGTGGGAGAGGAGCCTTAGGTTCCTGGGCTCGGCGAGCTGACCGAGGTTCTCGACCAGGGTCTCGGCAAGGGCGCCGACGAGTTCGAGGGCCCCGCTCCTATCGAGCTTTTCCAACGTTTCGGCGAGCTTTTCCAGCGCGTCCGCCTGTTCCAAAAAGCGGTCGAGGACGGAAAGAAGCCTAAGGTTCTTGGGCTCGGCAAGGAGGGCAAGGTTTTCCTCCAAAACCGGCCCCAGCCGCATCTCGCCGAGGAGCGCAAGCCCCGAGCCCTCGAGGATCTTTTCGATGCGTTCGAGCCGTTCTTCCACCGTGGGCATGGTCTCCCCCCTAGCCAAGCAGCGCGGCAAACCAGAAGCGCTCAAAAAGCATCTTGGTGATGCGCACCCAACGCCCGGTGGCCATTACCCCGCAGGAGGGCATGCCCTTGCCGGCCAGGACCTTTTCGAACTCGCACTGCGGCAAAAGGGCGTGGTCGCCGAAATCCATGATGCACATCGCCACCGCGTCGAAGGGCTCGCCAATGTAGGCGCCCTTCAAGTCGGAGACGATGACTCCGGCCACGTACTCGGCCTGGAAGTGGGCCACCACCCCGGCGGGCGGGAGCATGAGGGCGGGGTTCACCACGTCGCCGATGACGAAGACCTCGGGATAAGCGGTGTGGCGGAAGGTCATCGGGTCCACCGTGGGAAAGCCCTGGGGCCCGGCGAGCTTCGACTCCCGCACCACCCGGCTGGGGGCAAAGGGCGGAACCAGGATCAAAAGGTCGTACTCAAGCACCCGTCCGTCCTTGGCCACCACCTGGCCGTCCCCTGCGCGCGCAAGCGCAAACTCCCCATGAAAGCGCACACCCTTTTCGTTCAGGATCCTAAGCACCGTGGCCGAGATCGCAGGCCCCATTCCGGCGAGCGGCGCCGGATTCAGGTGGAAGACGTCCACACTCGACCTTGCCCGCAGCCCCTTGACCTTAAGGGCGAACTCGACCATACCGGCGACCTCGTAAGGCGCAGGCGGGCAGGGATGGTAGGGGGAGCTCACCCCGACCACGACCCGCCCACCTTCGAAGGCCTTCATCCGCTCGCGGAGGGCGAGGGCTCCTTCCGGGCTCCAGGGCGCCACCGCATCCCCGGCCGGCGAGGGCATTGCTTCGGCCCCGAGCGAGACCACCAGGTAGTCGTAGCCAAACGTGCCCCGGTCGGTGACCACCCTCCGCTCGTCGGGTTCGATGGCCTGGACCTCGGCTTTGACGTAGTTCACCCCGCGCTTTTCCAGGCGCGCAAGGGGCCTTCGCACGTCGTCGATCTCCCGCATGCCAAAGGCAACCCAAGGCAGGCCGGGCAGAAAGTAGTGGTAATCGCTCCGGTCAATCAGGGTAACCTCGGCCTCGTTCCCAAGGAGCTTCTTGACCTTGTTGGCCGCGACCAGCCCGCCCGAGCCACCGCCCAACACGAGCACCTTCACCGCCATCGCGTACCGCCCCCTTTCTTACCCCTGAGTCCTTATACATCAGGTGTATATGGAGGATTGTCCCGGGGGCCAAAGCAAAAGGGCGCAAGGGATTTCCCCTTGCGCCCTCCGGCCGGGTAGGGGCTAGCGCGGCTCGTACTCCTCGAGCGCGCGCCCGAGGTTCTTGGCCACCGTAAGAAGGAAGCCGAGGCCCTTTTGCACGTGGGGGTCGTTCAGGTACTTGAGCGCCCCAAAGAGGCCCACCCGGGGTGCGGCCTTGGGGTCGGTCTCGGAAAGGGCCTCGACCAGCGCCCCCACCACGTGGAGGATGTGGTGGCGAAGCTTGGGCATCTTCTCAGGCGGCATGTTCTTGATCGGGTCTATCGCCGCCTCGGCAAGGCCCAAGCCCCGGATAACGGCGCGCTCATTGGCCAGATGCTCAAGCAACAGATCGCCGTTGGTGGTGAGCTCGGTGATAAGGCTCAGGTAGCCGCCGGCCTTTAGGTGGCGGGCCACGGTGATGAGCTCTTGGATGACCCGCGCGTCCTCTTCGGTAATGGTGATCTCCGCCATCTTGGCCTCCTTACCTCAGCGCGTCCAACCAAGCGCGGTAGAACGAGTCCTTGACCATCCGGATCGTGGGCCCGGTGGCGACGGTGTAGCAGGCCCGGCCCCACTTCCCTTCCTTGGCGTTCCACCAGTACTCGCAGTTGCCCATGAAGCCCGACTCGAAGCTATGGCCAAAGCAGAGGGTGGGCGCGTACGAGGGGATCATGTAGCCGCCGAAGGCGTCGTGGAGGATGCTGGCCGCGCCGACCACGGCGGCGTTGTGCACGGGCACACCGGCGGTCAAGAGCCCCACCGGCGGCATTGCGTGCTCGCCAACCAGGTGCACCTCGGGGAATTCCGGGTGCTGGAAGCGCGGCCCGGTCACCACCGAGAAACGGGGATCGGCGGGGTGGGCGAGGCCGTTGTCGGCCAGCACCTTGGGGAGCCGGGTGGGCGGCGACTTGATCAAAAGGTCGTACTCGTACTCGCCTTTCTGGGTGATGACCTTGTTCTCCGTGACCTCGATGAGCTTTTCAAAGCCCGGCTCGTACTGGATATCGTGGCGCTTAAACCGCCGCAGGAAGAACCGCTCAAGCCCTTCACCGAGCCCCGCGCGGATCGCGTTCGCCGGGAGGATGATCTTGATCTCAGGGTGCTGGCCCCGGGCTTCGAAGTAGGCGCGAACGTTGAGCGCCATCTCCATGGGGTAGATGCCGCAGCGGTAAGGAAGCTCCGGGACCAGGAAAACGATCTTCTTGCCCTTGAACTCGTAAAGCGCCTGCTTGAGCTCAAGCGCCCCCTCAGGCGTGTAGTTGTGGAAGCCGTACTTGTCGAGCCCGGGGTAGTCGGACCAGCCGTAGGCGGTGCCTAGGGCGATGACCAAGAAGTCATAGTCCAGGGTGACGCCGCCCTCGGTGGTGACCTTTCGGCCCTTTAGGTCGAAGGTCTTGACCGGATCCACCAGGACCTTAAAGCCGTAGACCCGCTCGGCGTTTTTGATCGGTGCCCAGGTCTCGTCCACCGAGGCCGTCCCCAGCGCCACCTCGGACCACAAGGGAGGCATGTAGTGCCGCTCGCTGTCGGTGACAAGGGTGACCTCGAGGTCCTTTCCCATCCGGTTGGCTTCGGTCTGCAGTACGCGGGCGGCCACCAGACCGCCGGTGCCGCCCCCGACCACCACCACTTTCTTCGCCATAGGTCCCTCCTTACATCACTTATACGCAAAACGCGCGTACCTAAAACCCCTTCGGGGTTATTAGGACCTTACACCCGCCTAAGGTCTTCAAGCAAGAGCCAACCCACGCCCTTAGGGGTCGCCTCGAGCTGGGGGGCGAGCCGGTCCCTGAGCTCGGCCACCCACGGGCGCAGCGCCTCGGGATCCTCGCGCGTGAGGACCAACGCGGTGAACTGGTAGAAGACCTGGCTTGCCGTAGGCGTGCCGTCGTCGAAAAAGGCAAAGGGGGGATCCACGGGATCGAGCAGGAGGTAAACCTGCCTTCCGGCCACCTCCACCTCCTTGGGCAAGTGGTCGCGAGGGTCGAAGGAGAGCCCCCGCGGCACCCAGAGGTAGCCCTGAAGAAGGCGGACGCCAGCGTTCATGGACGGTTGGGCAAAGCCCGAAGCCGCACGCCTTCGGCCCTTAGCGCCTCGATCAACGGCCCCGGCTCGGTGAAAAGGTGGGTCTTAAAGCCGAGCCTCGCCGCCGCCGCGACGTTATCGGGGTGATCGTCCACAAAGAGCACCTCTTCGGGGGAAAGGCCCATCCGCTCAAGCGCCAGCTGGAAGGCCTCCTCGCGGGGTTTCTTAACGCCTTCCTCGTTGGAAAAGACCGCGGCGTCGAAGCGATCAAAGCTTTCCTCGGCGCGGAGAAAGCTTGAGATCACCGGGTAGTTGTTGGAAAGGAGCCCCACCACCAAATCCTCGGGTAGGGCGAGCAGGAGGTCGTACATCTCGGGGCGCGGCGCCACGCTGCCCAGGAAAAGCCGCTCAAAAACCCCATACGGCGCGTCCACCCCAAGGCGGGCCGAAAGCTCCCCCCAAAACCGGCGAAGGGTCCACTCCCCAAGCTCCAGCCGTTCGACAAGGTCGAAGTACGCTTCGGCCACCTCCTCCTCGGGCAGGGCAAAACGACGGGCAAGGTTTCGCACGACCCGGCCGTCGAAGGTCCCCCGGGTAAAGACGCCGCCCCAATCAAAGAGGACGCCTTTTATCCCCATGCGCCCCATTTTAGGCCGCCCCTTTCGGCTGTAAAGCCCGGGACCCCCGTCCCCGGCGCGAAGCGGTATGAATGAAATCGGGATGCGCTTCCTGCTCCTTGCCGCCCTCGCGCTGGGCCTTGCCCTTGCCCAAGGGTTTCCGAAGGAGGCCATTCCCTTTGAGGGGAAAACCCTCGAGGGCAAAACCTTCCGCCTTGCCGACTACCTGGGCAAGATCCCCATCTTTTTGAACTTCTGGGCAAGCCACTGCCCACCCTGCCTAATGGAGGGCCCCGAAATCGGCGCCCTCTACCCCCACTACCAAGGGCGAATCCTCTTCGTGGGCGTAGACGTCCAAGACAACCCGCGCATGGCCCGCTTCCGGGTCCACGAGTGGGGATGGACGTTCCCGGTGGTCGTGGACTACTACGCCGATGTGGCCCGCGCCTACCGGGTGCGGTACCTTCCCACAAGCTTCTTCATCCAAAAGGACGGCCGCATCCTCCGCGTCCATCCCGGCCTCCTCATCCTGCGGGACCGGGAGGGACGGAAGGTCAAGGACTACCTCACCCCGGGGCTCAAGGCCCTGCTCCAGGCTCCTTAGCCCTCGCGAACCCAAGTGCCCGACTTGCCACCGGACTTATAAAGCAGCCGCACGGGCCCGATCTCGATCCCCTTGGCCGCCGCCTTCAGCATGTCGTACACGGTGAGCGCGGCGACGCTCGCGGCGGTGAGGGCCTCCATCTCTACCCCGGTCTCGGCCTTCGTCTTGACCTCCGCCTCGATCCGTACCGCGTTTCGTTCCCGATCGAAGTCGAGATCCACGCGCACCTGGCTCAAAGGCAACGGGTGGCAAAGGGGGATCAGCTCGCTCGTTTTTTTGGCCGCCATGATTCCGGCGAGCTTGGCCACCACCAAGGGGTCCCCCTTCCCTACCCCACCCTCGGCAAGGGCGCGCGCCGCCTCCTCAGGCAGCCGCACGAAGGCCTCGGCCCGGGCCACCCGGAGGGTGGCGGGTTTTTGGGAGACGTCCACCATCCGCGGCTTACCGTCCTCGAAGTGGGTTAGCCGGCCTTCCATGCTCACACGTCCTTTCGTTCAAAGACCAAGACCGCAAGCAAAGCAAACCCCAACGTGTAGATGAAAAGCAGCAAGAGCCCAGGCCCCGCGGCCGCAGGCTTTAAGTAGAGATCGAGGTAGGTGGTCAGCAAAAGGGGCACGAGCGCGGGGAAAACCACGAGCATCCGCATGAGGAGTACGGTGGCAAGGGTGGCCAGCGCGCTCGCCGTGGTCGAGAGGAAGATCGCCGCATAGAAGACCGCAAGCGCCGCAATCGGGAAAAGCGTCGCCCCGGCGAGCAGGTAGGCCCGCAGGATCTCGGCAAAAGCCGCCCACGGGGTGAGGTAGCCCACCCCAGCAAACCCTCCTTCGCCAAGACCCGTGCCCCCATAGAAACCGCCGAAGCCATGGAAAGCACCAGCGAGCAGGGCTCCTAAAAGGCTCGTAAAGAGCAGGAGGTAAGGAAAGCTCAAAGCGGCAAGGATCTTGACCCCCATCAGCCGGGTGCGGCTGATGGGGCGGAGCAAGACGGATTTCAGCGTACCCATCCCCGCCTCGGCACCAAGCGCCTCAGCCGCGGTCATGGCAACCAGGAAGGGAAAAAGAAACTCCATCCCCGCCAGCAGGCTGAGGGCAGGAACCTGCCACCCGGAGACCAAGACGAGGCCGTAAACCTCTTGAAGCCCAGGCGCAAGCGACCAGATTACCGGCAAAAGAAAAGCCGCGACAAGGCCGATCCGCACCGGCTTTAAGTAAAAGAGCTTTTCCAGCTCCCAAAAGAAATACCTAAGCACGGCTTACCCGCTCCCGATAGTAGGCCTGGAGGTCGAAGTAGTCCCGCGTAAGCTCGCGAACCCCGACGCCCGCCGGCACCAAAGCCGCCACCGCGGCCTCCGGCGAACCCCGAAAGAGGACCTCTTCTCCCCTAAGCTGCACGTCCTCGACCTCGGGCACCGTCTTCAGCACGCCCACCGCCCGATCGGGATCGGAGGCCAAGAGCCGGTAGCGCGGCTGGTCGGGCCTGAGCGCAACCTCGTCCACCAGGCGACCGCCGCTTAAGATCCCCACCCGGTTTGCGTAGGCGCTGATCTCGCGTAGGTGGTGGGTAGAGACGAGCACCGCCACCCCTTGGCTTGCCTCCTCAGCCAGGAGCTCGTGGACCTTCTGGATGCCGTCGGGGTCGAGGCCACTCGTGGGCTCGTCGAGGACCAGGACCCGGGGCTGGGCGAGGATCGCGGCGGCGATCCCGAGCCGCTGACGCTGGCCGAGCGAATAGCTCCCCACCTTGCGGTCGGCCACCGTGAGGAGCTCAAGCCGGGCTAAAACCTCCCGAACACGGGAAGCGGCATCCGAGAGCCCGCTCATCCAGGCCATCCGCTCCAGGTTCTGCCGCCCGGTGAGATGCGGGTAGAAGGCCGCCGGGGCCTCGACCACCGCCCCAAGATGCCGCCGCGCCCGCCAACCGGCTTCGTGCACGTTCTCGCCGAGCAGCCGAACCTCCCCACGGCTGGGGAAGGCAAGCCCTGTAACTAAACGAATAATCGTCGTTTTGCCCGAGCCGTTGGGCCCGGCTAAGGCGTAGACTTCGCCCGCCCGCACGCTAAAGCTCACCCGGGTGAGAACCCACCGGCGGCCGTAGCGCTTGCCCAAGCCCTTTGCCACAAGCGCAGACACGCTTTTTAAAGCTTACTAGGAAACGCGCCCCCGGTTTGCTAGACTGGCCCTTGCCCCCGGTCCGACGCGGCGGCCCGCCGTGAACCGGGTCAGGCCCGGAAGGGAGCAGCCCTAAGCGGTCTGGGCCGGGCGCCGTCGGGGCGCCGGGGGCGCTTCTTTTGCTTCTCACCCCGCCCGCCCCTAAGCTTGGGCCGGTGAACGGCCTAGCCGACGCGCTTTTCCTTCTTTTCTGGCTGGCTTCGCTCTTGCTCACCTTTGTGCCCCTGGTCCCGGCCACCCTTGTGCTCCTGCTCGGGGCGCTCTTGCACGAGGCACTGGTGGGGTTTACCGAACTCGCCGCCGCCGACTGGGCGGTCTTCCTGGCGATCCTCGCCGCCGCCCTCCTCGCCGACAACCTGGCCATGGTCCTCGCAGCCCGCCGCTTCGGCGCCAGGCGCGCGGGGGTCTGGGGCGCGGTCCTCGGCGCCCTCTTGGGCGCGGCATTCTTCGGGCCTTTGGGCATGCTGCTCGGCCCCCTCGCCGGCGCCGCCCTTTTCGAGCTCTTAAGCGGCCGCGCGGCCCGCGAGGCCTTTCGGGCGGGAGCGGGCGGCGCTCTCGGGTTCTTCCTCGGTGTGCTCGCCCGTCTCTTCCTGCACGCCGCCGCCGGCGCCTTCGCCTGGAGCCGGATAAGCTAAACAGGACGCGACCATGGATCCGATCTTCATCCGAATCGGCCCCCTCACCATCCGCTGGTACGGCCTCCTCTTGACCCTC
>JALUED010000084.1 GCA_027053145.1 Thermaceae bacterium
TCCCCCGCCGCCACGAGGACCGGCGGGTCCTCCCCGCGTTCCGGCTCCTCAAGGAGGGCGCCAAGGTCACGGTCAAGGGGGTGGTGCGGGAAAAACGCCTCGTCCGCACGCCGAAAAAGGGCATGCAACTCGTCGAGGTTCGCCTCAGCGACCCCTACGGCTACGGGCTCACCGCCGTCTGGTTCAACCAACCCTGGGTCTTGAAGCAGATCAAGGAAGGGGAAACCCTGGTCGTCACCGGTCGGGTCGGCCGCCGGGGGCGGACGCGAACCCTGGTTGTCGAGCACTTCGAGCCCGAGGAAGGGGAATCGCTCTCCACCGGACGGATCGTGCCCATCTACCCGAGCACCGAAGGCATCAGCCAGGCCTGGCTCCGCCGGCAGGTCTGGCGGGGGCTCAAGCTGGCCTCGCCGCTCCCCGAAGCCCTGCCCGAGGGGATCCGCCGTCGGGAAGACCTGCTCCCCCTTTCCACCGCCCTCCCCCAGTACCACTTCCCCCCGGACGAATCCGCCCTGGAGCCCGCCCTGAAGCGCCTTAAGTTTGACGAATACCTCTTCCTTGAGCTCAGGGTCATGATCCAATCGGGGGAAAGCGCCCTCGTAGGCCACGTCTTTGAGGTCAGGGAGGAGTGGATCGAGGCGTTTAAAAGGAACCTCCCCTTCAAGCTCACCCGCGCCCAAGAGCGGGTCATTGGGGAGATCCTCGCCGACATGCAATCCGACCGCCAAATGGCCCGGCTCCTCATGGGTGATGTGGGCTCGGGGAAGACGGTGGTCGCCGCTCTGGCCCTTTACATCGCGGCGAAAAACGGCCTCCAGGGGGCCCTCATGGCCCCCACCGAGATCCTCGCCAAGCAGCACTTCGAAAACCTCTCCCGCTACCTCGTTCCCCTTGGGGTTCGGCTTGAGCTCCTGGTGGGCTCAATGAGCGAAAAGGAAAAGGAAAGGGCCAGAGCCCGGATTGCCTCCGGCGAGGCCGACGTCGTGGTGGGCACCCACGCCCTGATCCAGGAAGGGGTAAGGTTCCGCGAGCTCGGCCTTGCGGTGATCGACGAGGAGCACCGCTTCGGCGTGCTTCAGCGCAGGGCCCTCCTGCAGGGGCGGCCCGACGTACTGGTCATGAGCGCGACCCCGATTCCCCGCTCCCTCGCCCTCACCCTCTACGGAGACCTGGAGACGAGCGTCCTCGACGAACTTCCGCCCGGCCGCACCCCGGTGCGGACCCGGGTGCTCTCCGCTAAACACCGCCGCCAGGCCTATGCCTTCGCCTGGGAAGAGATCCAAAAGGGGCACCAGGTCTATGTCGTCGCCCCGATGATCGAGGAATCGGCCTCGGAACAGTTCGCCGAGGTCAAGGCCGCAACCCGCCTCAAGGACGAGGTGGCTGCGATGCTCCCCAAGGCCAAAATCGGCCTCCTTCACGGGCGCATGAGCCCGGCGGAGAAGGACGCGGTGATGGAGGCCTTCAAAAACCGCGCCTTTGACCTGCTCGTTTCCACCACCGTGATCGAGGTGGGGGTGGACGTGCCCAACGCCACCGTGATGATCGTGGAAAACGCCGAACGATTCGGGCTTGCCCAGCTCCACCAGCTTCGCGGCCGGGTGGGCCGGGGCCGCGCCCCGGGCTACTGCATCCTGATCGCTGGCGAGGCCTCGAAGAAGACAATGGAGCGCCTCCGGGTGCTGGAACAAAGCAGCGACGGGTTCTACGTTGCCGAGATGGACCTGAAGCTCCGGGGCCCGGGGGAGCTCAGGGGCACCCGCCAGTCGGGCATGCCCGAGCTTAGGCTTGGCGAGCTCGCCAAGGACACCGAGATCATCGAGGCGGCCCGGCGGGTAGCCCGGGAGATCCTGGAGAAAGACCCCACCCTCAAGCTCCCGGAGCACGCCGAGCTCAAGGCCGAACTCCGCCGACGGAGCCGGGTGCTCGGGCTTCGGGAGGTCATCTAGAATGGCCCCGTGCACCCCCGCTGCCTTCGGAAAAGGCTGGAGCGCGCCCTGGGCCGCTACCCGGTGGTGGTGCTCCTCGGGCCGCGCCGCGTGGGGAAGAGCACCCTGGCCCGGCGGCTGGCCCGGCCCCGGGGCATGGGCTTTTTGAGCCTCGGCGATCCTTCGCGCTACGAGGAGGCCAAAGCCGGAGTGGACGCGTTCCTCCGGAGCCTGCGCCTGCCCGCGGCCATTGACGCCGTCGAGCGCCTTCCCACGCTCTTCCACGCGGTCCGACGAAGAATCCGAAAGCTTCCCCCAGGCGCGCTTTTGCTCGTGGGCTCAGGACGGCCCCACGCTCTGGCGCGGCTGGTTGAGGCCTACCCGGACCGGGTGGCCGTGCTCACCCTGGACCCCTTCACGCGGGCCGAGCTCGCCGGCGCGTGCTTCGATCTTTTCAGGGTCCTCGAGGACCCCCCCAACGGCCCCCCGCCCGAGAGCTGGCAAAGGGCCTTTCAAGCCGGCGGCATGCCCGAGGTCCAAGGGCTCCCACCCCGCGACCGCCGCGCCTGGTGGCAGGCCTACTTGGCCGCCGGGGACCGAATCGGGGCTTTAGCCAAACTCCGCCCTCTCCTCGCCCACCTGGCCGAGGAAGCCCCCCTGCTGCTCAACAAATCGGCCCTGGGCGAGCGGGTTGGGCACAGCCACCCTTGGATTCGCGAGGCCCTCGAACGGGTCCTCGCCCGGGGCTGGGTCCTTACGCTTCCGGCCTGGGCCCCGGAGTCGGCGAAGAAGTTTTTGAAACAGCCCCGGCTTCTCCCCTTTGACAGCGGTTTCGCCCATTACCTCATGGGCTCCAAGCCCCTCACCCCGCGGCATCGGGCTTTTCGTGCCTTCGTGCTGTTGGAACTCTTGCGCCACGCGAACTTCGCCGGCTATAGCGCCAGGCACCTGCAAAGCTACAAAGGGAAGAAGCTTGACCTCTTGCTCGAGCGCCCCGACGGCAAGCTGCTCGCCTTCGCCATCCAAGCCACGGCTGACCCCAAAGCCAGGGACCTTGCCGACCTTGCCTGGTTCCGCGATCGCTTTGGCGAGCGACTCGCCGCCGGCTACCTGGTGCACCAGGGGGCCGAGCCCCGCGTGCTCGAGGGCTTCCTTGCCGTGCCCTACCGCGTGCTATGGCCTTAGTCCACCTCCCCCACCCCGCGCTTCCCACCTACGCGTCGCCGGATGCCGCCTTGAAAGCGCGGGCGGTCCGCGGCTACCTCCTCGCCCTGCGGGAGGAGCTCGCCCGCATCTTCGGCGAGGGCTGGCCCCGCGCCACCCTCTACGTCCTAAACGAAGCCGAGTGGAAAATCCGGCTCCCGCTCCCCTACGGCTACCCCGCCGCCCGGGTGCGGGGGGAACTTGCGGTCTACGCTCCCAAAGACCTTCCTGAAAGGCTCCGCTTTCGGCTCCTTTCCGCCTTCGCCGAAGCTAAGGTGCCGCCCCCGGGCCCCGGTGGTCCAAAGGCCGTTGGCGATGAGCTCGTCGGCCCAGCGGACGCC
>JALUED010000085.1 GCA_027053145.1 Thermaceae bacterium
GATCGGATCGGGCCGCTTGCCGGGCTTGGATGTGCCGGGATCCTCGGGGATACCGGCCGCTTCGCCTACGCCGGCGCCGCCTCGGGCGCTTTCCAAGCCGCCTGGTTCCCGGAGCACGGGGCGAACCCTGTCCGGATGAGGCCGTTCGTCGAAGGGCGGTTTTTGCTCGGGGCCAAGGAGGTGCTAGAAGAACTCCGCGACACCGCCCGAGAGGCGCGGGCCGGCCTCTGCCGAGTGGCGACCGCCGAGGCCGACGGGTCCGTCCTCGCCTTCCCTGCCTGCACCGACGCCGACTTCTTCGACGCGAACGTGGTCTTTTTCCGCGAGGACCGGTGCCTCGTCATCGCCCGCAGCCGGCGGGGGATTGGTCTTGAGCAGGTGCTGAAGGCGGAGCCCGGGCGGGGCGGCGGCCATTCCTGGACGGCGCTTTGGTTTCCCGAGGCTCGGCGGCGGTTCGCCTCCTGCACGCCCCTGGCCTTTGCCGGCGGGGGCCCTACGCTCGCCGAACACACGGTTCCCGAGGCCCTGCCCTCCAACCGCACCGTCCGGGTCGCCCCCGCCCGCATGCAGCGGCGGGATCTCGAGCGAGCGCTTGGGGAGGGGGCGGGGCGCGTCATGGCGACCGACGGCGGCCTCACCCGGGCCGACCTCTACCCGCGCGAGGGCGAGCCTCCGGGGCTTGCCGAAGCGGTGCTTGCCCGGCTCCCCGCGGGGGCCCGCAGGGTGCTGGAGGTGCTCGCGGCCCGCTTTCCCAGGGCGGGGATCTACCTCGTCGGCGGGGCGGTCCGGGACGCCCTCCTCGGTGGGGTCAGTTTTGACCTTGACCTCGTGGTCGAGGGGGTGCCCGTCGAGCGGGCGGCCCGGGCGCTCGCTAAGGAGCTTGAGGGCGAGGTTGAGTCCTTTCCTGCCTTTGCCACCGCGCGGGTGCGGCTTTCCGGCGGAATGCGGGTGGACCTCGCGAACCCTCGGGAGGAGCGCTACCCCCGCCCCGGCGCCCTCCCCGAGGTGCGGCCCAGCACCCTCGAGCGCGACCTGCGCCGGCGCGACTTCACCGTGAACGCGATGGCCCTCCGGGTGCACCCCGGGCCTCCTGCGCTCTTCGACCCCTACGGGGGGCTTTCCGACCTTAAGGAAAAGCGCTTAAAGCCCCTCTCCCCGGTGGCCTTCGTCGAGGACCCGAGCCGGATCCTAAGGGGGCTTAGGCTTAGGGTCCGGCTTGGTTTTCGGTTCACCCCCGAGGCCGAGGCCCAGCTTGCGGCCGCGCTTTCCCCCGAGGTTTTGAAGACCGCCTCCAAAAGCCGCCTCAAAGACGAGCTCCTTCTTGCCTTAAAGGAGCCCTCGCCGCAAAAAGTGCTCGAGCGCTTCGAGCGCTACGGGGTTTTGGAGAAGGTCTTCGGCCTAAGGCTCGATGAGCCGCTTTGGGAAGCGATCCGGCGCCTCGAGATGGCCGCGCCCCCGGAGGCCTACCTCTACCTGCTCGCCGCCGCCGCCCCCGAGCCCGAGGCCTTCGCCCGCCGCTTCGGCCTTCCCAAGGCTTTCGCCGAGGGGGCGAGGAGGCTGGGGCACCCGCCGGCCGACCCCGAGCGGGTGCGCGAGCTGGGGGAGGCCTTCGTGAGCGCCTTCCTCGCCCGCTACCCCGAGCGCGAGGCCTGGCTTCGCGACCGGCGCCGCCGCCTCCGCGGGCGGGACCTGCTCGCGCTTGGCCTGAGGCCCGGGCCGGAGGTGGGGCGGATCCTCCGCGAGGTGGCCGCCGCCCGGGGGCGGGGCGAGGTCCAGAGCTTCGAGGAAGAGCTCATGCTCGCCCGTAAACTGATGGAAGCCTATGGGTCTTCTTAGCTACCTTTCCGAGCCCCTCCTCTTCCTGGTGGCCTTCGCCGCCGCCGCCTTTGGCCTCGTCGTTCACAACCTCGCCCAGGCCTGGCTCGCCGACCGCTTCGGCGACCCCAATCCCCGCCGCTATGGGTTTTTAACCTTGGAGCCCCGGGTTCACCTCGAGCCCATCGGGCTTTTGCTCCTTCTGCTCCTTGGTTTTGGCTGGCCGCGGTTCGTTCCTTACCGGGTCTACGGCCGGCGGGAGGCATGGGTTGCGCTCATGGGGCCGCTTGGGTTTTTGCTCGCGTCGTTCGTCTACCTCCTCCTCGCCCGCGTGCTGCCCCGGGGCATGGGGCTTTTTCCCGTGGTGCAGGGGCTTGAGGCCGCCGGGCTTTTGATGATCGGCCATGCGGTCGTCTACCTATTTCCCGTTCCCCCCCTGGACGGCGCCCGGGTGGCGAGGGCGCTCGGGGGGCCTGAGGTCCGGCGTCTGCTCGCCCAGATCGAGTCCTGGGGGCCGGTGGGCTTTATCCTGATCTTCCTGGTGCTCTCCTACACCGGCGTCCTCGGGGCGCTGGAGCGCGGGATCTACGGGTTTTTCCTCCGCGTTTTCGCGGTTTTGGGGCTTTGAGATGCTGATCCAGCTCCTTGCCGAAGACCCGCTCGCCTTTTTCCTGATCGCGCTTGCGCTGGTCTTCGCCCTTGTGCTCCACGAGCTTGCTCACGCGGCGGCGGCGCTTCTTTTCGGCGACGACACCGCCAAGCGCATGGGCCGGCTCACCCTGAATCCGCTGGCTCACCTCGACCCCTTGGGCACCCTGCTTTTGCTCTTCATGGGGTTCGGCTGGGCAAAGCCGGTGCCGATCAACCCTTTACGATTTCGCAACTACCGCCTTGGGCTTTTCGTGGTTTCGATCGCCGGGATTTTGGTCAACTTGGTCCTTGCGGTCTTGGCCGTGCTCCTTTTGAAGGCGCTCTTCGCCCGTTTTCCCAGGGAGGTGTTTGCCGCCTTCCAGGGAGCGAACACCCTGGTCGGCTCGCTTGCGCTCGCGGTTTACTACTTCGCCTCCCTGAACCTGGTGCTCGCGGTCTTCAACCTGCTCCCGATCCCGCCCCTTGACGGTTCGAAGATCCTGCAGTCGCTTCTGCCCTTGCGCTGGCACCGCCTGCTTTGGGAGCTTGAGCGCTATAGTTGGCTGAGCTTCCTCTTGATCGTTACCGTGCTCCGCGAGCCCGTGCACCGGGTGATCGCCGCCACCCAGCGGGCCTTCCTCGACCTCTTTTTCTGAGTAGAATCGGCCCGATGCAGGCGCACGCGATCGCCCAGGCGGTGAAGGCGGGTCGGCTTGACCCGGTGGAATTGGTCCGCGAAACCTTCGCTCGGATCGAGCGCAAAGACGCTGAAATCCACGCTTTCTTGGCCTTAAATCCCGAGGCCGAGGCGGAGGCCGCCCGCGTTGCCGAACGGGTGCGCGCGGGCGAGGACCTGCCGCTTGCCGGGGTGCCGCTTGCGGTCAAGGACAACCTTGTCACCCGGGGGCTGGTCACCACCGCGGGCTCG
>JALUED010000086.1 GCA_027053145.1 Thermaceae bacterium
GGGGTGAGGCGGAGGGGCTGGTCTACCGCCGGCGCGGGCACGACGGCGCGGTGCTGGAGGAGCGGCAGATCCGCCCTTCCCCCGAGGCTTGGCGGGCCTTCGAGGAGAGGCTCCGTGCGCTCGGCGTAAAGGCTTGGGAGGCGCGCTACGAGCCCGAGTACCCAGTCTGCGGGGGCACCACCTGGGCGGTGCGCTTGGGCGATCGGAAAAGCAGTGGCGAGGACGCCTATCCCCCAAACTGGGCGGCCTTTTTGGACGCCCTAAGCGAGCTCGTCGGCTTCCGCCTGGAGTAGGGTGGCTAGGAGCGCGAGGTCTTCGGGGTAGGTCACCTTGAACATCCGCCGGTCGCCGGGCACGAGGGCGACCGGTTTGCCGAGCGCCCGCACCAGCCCGGCGTCGTCGGTGGCCGTGCGCCCTTCCCGCAGGGCGACCTCGTGGGCTTTGCGTAGAAGCGAGCGGGCGAACCCCTGGGGCGTCTGCACGAGCCGCAACCGCTCCCGGTCCAGGGCCCGGTCGTAGGTCGTCGTCCCCTCCACCAGGGTGTCGGGAACGGGGACGGCGGGTGCGGCGGCGCCGACCTCCCGGGCGGCGGCGATTACCGCCTCCACCACCTTGGGTACCACGAAGGGTCGGGCGGCGTCGTGGACGAGGACGAGCTCGCCCGAGGCCTCCTTCAGGAGGCGGTAGACGCTTTCCTGCCGCGTGGCCCCGCCCTCGAGGAAGCGGGCCTCTAGCCCCGGCGGGGGCTCGGCCCCCGGGGGCAGGGCGACGAGCACCTCGTCCACCGGGGGGAAGCGGGATAGGGCCCACTCCAGGAGGGGCCTTCCTCGGACGGGAACGAGCGCCTTGGGCCGGCCGGCCCCGAGCCGCTCGCCGCGGCCGGCGGCAGGGACGAGCAGCGAAACCCTCATCCTTCCTCCCGGAGGTCGAACCCGTTATAGCGGTTCTGGGCGGCGGGGAGCCCTTCTTCCCGCCAGGTGCGGACGGCGTCGGCGGCGGCCTTCAGGACGCGCTCGAGCACCGGGCGCTCGTCCGGACGGAAGGGGGAAAGCACCCAGTCCACGGGGTCCACGCCCGGAGGCGGACGGCCGATCCCGATGCGGAGGCGGTCGAACCCGGCTTCGCCGAGCGCCTCGAGGATCGAGGCGACCCCCCTTTGCCCCCCCGCCGAGCCCCCGCGCTTGAGCCGGAGCCGGCCGAGGGGGAGGTCCATGTCGTCGTGGACCACGAGGAGCCGCTCCAGGGGGATGCCCTTCCTGCGGACGAAAGGCGCCACCGCTAGGCCCGAGCGGTTCATGTAGGTGAGGGGCTTCATCAGCCAGCCCCGGCCCCACTCGGCGAGGAGGGCGTTGCCTTTTTCCCGAAAGGCTAGGCCTTCCTCTTCCGCGAGCCGGTCCAGCACCATGAAACCGGCGTTGTGGCGAGTCCTGGCGTAGCCGGGGCCGGGGTTGCCCAGCCCCACGACCAAGAAGCGCTCCACCGAGTCCATGTTATTCGTCGAGGGCGCGGGCAAGGGCGGCCTCAAGGCGCATAAGGAAGCGGTTTTGATCCACCTGGGGAGCATAGCAAAGGGGGCGCCCACGGGGCGCCCCCTTTGTTATGTTTCGGCTTACTCCTCTTCCTCTTCGGTCTTGCCCTTTTGGATGACCTCGGGCTCGGCCTCGCCGATCTCGGCCTCGGCGGCCTCGGCCTCGAGCCGCTCAACGTCTTCGGGCGGCACCACCGTGGCCACGGTTTCTTCCTTGTCCACCAGCGGCTCCACGCCCTCGGGGAACTGGATGTCGCCGACGTGGAGCACGTCGCCGATCTCGAGCCCGGAGACGTCCACCTCGATGTACTCGGGGATGTTCTTCGGCAGGGTTTTGACCAGGATGTCGGTCATGACCTCCTCGAGCACGCCGCCCTGCTTGGCGCCCACCGGCGTGCCCACGAACTTCAGGGTGACGTACATCTCGATGGGCTCGTCGGCGAGGGCGTAGAAGTCCACGTGCTCGGGGGTGTGGCGGCGCTTGTTGAGCTCGACCTGGCGGACCAGGGTGTCCACGGTTTTGCCGTCTTCGAGCTCAAGGGTGATCACGTGGTGAATGCTGGCCTCGCGGAAGACCTTGTCGAACTCGACGTAATCCACGTAGATCTTTTCGTTCATGTGGCGGTTATAAAGCACCGCCGGAAGCTTTCCTTCTCGGCGGAGCGCCTTGGGACGCTCGTCGCCGCGGTAGTAGGCGCGGAGCTTGTATTCCATGGCGGGTCCTCCCTCGCGCCCCCGGGGGGCGCACGGCAACAGCTTAAAGTTTACGCGCTCGAAAATAGGGGGTCAACCGGGCCCCGGTGGGTGAGGAGCTCGCTCACCGACTTGTGGGTGTGCACCCGGCGGATCGCCTCAGCGAGCAGGGGGGCGGTGGAGAGCACCACGTAGCCGGGGTTTTCAGGGAGGGGGATGGTGTCGGTGAAGACCACCCGCTCGATCCCCTCGTGGGCGAGGTTTTCCCGAGCCGGTCCCACCAGCACCGGGTGGGTCGCCATCACCACCGCTTCGGGTCGGGCTCCGGCGGCCAGCAGGGCCTCGACCCCGCGCCGGATGGTGCCGCCGGTGGAGACGATGTCGTCCACCACGATGGGGCGAAGCCCCTTGACCTCGCCGATGACGTAGGTGACCTCGGTTTCGGTGGGGCCCCGGCGCCTTTTCGCGAGCATGGCCATGGGAAGCTCGAGGAGCTCCGAAAGCCGCCGGGCCTCCTCCGCCCTCCCCGCGTCCGGGCTCACGATCACCGCGTTTTGGGTGAGCCCCTCCCGCACCAGGTACTCGGCGAAGAGCCGCACTGCCGAGAGGTGGTCCACCGGGATGTTGAAAAACCCCTGGATCTGGGGGGCGTGCAAGTCCACGGCGATCACCCGGTGGACCCCGACCCGCTCAAGCAGGTCGGCGACCACCTTGGCGCTGATCGGCTCGCGCCCCTTGGTTTGCTTGTCCTGGCGGGCGTAGCCGAAGTAGGGGATGACCGCGTTGATGCGGCGGGCCGAGCTCCGCCTTAGGGCGTCGGCAAAAAGAAGGAGCTCCATCAGGTGGTCGTTGACCGGGGGGCTCGTGGGCTGGATCACGTACACGTCCGCGCCGCGGACGCTTTCGGCGAGCCTAAGGCGCACCTCGCCGTCGGGAAAGCGGCCAAGCTCGGCCTCGGAAAGGGGAAGGCCAAGCTCGGCGGCCACCCGCCGGGCCAGCTCGGGATTGGCGCTACCGGAAAGGACTTTTAGCTCCATGGGTGCGTTCCCTCGACCTATTTTAGACGGGACGCCGCCCGCTCGAGGGCCGACGCCATCCG
>JALUED010000087.1:0-2624 GCA_027053145.1 Thermaceae bacterium
TTAACACCCCGCTTTTATAGAGCGAAAAGAGCAGAAAAAGCGCGTAGCTCGTCTTCGCCGCCACCCCGGAGATCCCCGAGATGTTGACGTGGCCGCCCCGGCGGCCGTCCAAAAACTCGAGGTTCACGTAGGCGGGCTCGCCGTTTTGCAAAAGCCCCACCGGGAGCCGCTCCCGCATCCGCTCGTAGTAGAGGGCCTCGAGCAGCCGCTCGCCCCGGGCCAGGTAGACCGGGGCCCCGGGCTCTGGGGGCAGGTAGTCCTCGGGGTCGAGCCGGGTGACGGTCACGTGGGCGACGTAGGCGGTGTTCACCGGCAGGACGTGCTCCCGCACCAGGAAGGCGTCGGAGTCGAACTGGCTGCCCTCGTGGAGCTTCATCACCCGGTCCACCATGCCGTAGTAGCGGACCCCGCCGCTCTCGGCATAGACCAGGTCATCGAGGCGAAGCTTGCTTCCCTCCTCGACACCCACCCAAAACTCCAGGGGCGTCGCCTCCCGCCGGCCCAGGACCACGCCTACCGGTTCCATCGCGGACTTATCCTACCCGGCAAAAAGGCGGAGAAGGCGCCGGCGAAGAAGGTCCCGGCTCCCGAGCCGCCGCCTGAGCTCGCGCTCTAGCCCCCCCACCGGCAGGAGGTTCGCCGGCGCCCGGGGGTCGCGGTAGGGGGAGGAGGCGAGCCGGGTGAGCACGAAGAGGGCGTGCCCGGCAAGGCGGGCGGCCTCCTTAAGCTCCCGCGCATCGGTCTCGACCCGTACGAGCCCGGCGTTTTGGGCGTAGGGGACGGAGGGTTCCAGGGGCAGACGAAGGTACCAGCTAAAGAAGTCGCGCGGGGTCCGCCGGGCCTCGGCCGGGACCCGGAAGACCGGGGTGCGCTCGCCGGGGGCGAGGCGGTCGAGGATGCCCGCCTCCTCGCCGCCCAGATAGCGGCGGAAAAAGCTTTTGATGTAGCCGAGCCGGGCGGGGGCGGCTTCCGCGCCCTTCGGGAAGTAGAGCGGGCCGTCGTGAAAAAGGAGCGCCCCTGGGCTCGCCTCGGCAAGCCGCCGGCCAAGGGCCCACTCGGCCCGGCGCCTTTCTTCCCGGGCGGCGGCGAGCAGGTCCTCGCGGGAAGCGGCCGGGGCCTCAAGGGGGCGGTAGGCGGGGCCGCCGGGGAGCTCGAGGAAAAAGGCCGCCGGCGAGACGAAGACCCGGCGCACCACCACGGGCTCCACCAAGCGGACGCCGTCGGCCCCAAGCCAAACCGCGCCCACGGCGTAGGAAAAGAGCACCCCGGGGAAGCGCTCGTCCACCCAGACGAAGGCGTCCACCCGCTCGACGCCGTCCACGAAGATCCAGGGCCCGGGGTGGGCGCGCGCGTCCGAGCGGGGCTCCCAGGGGACCCCCTCCGCCGGCTCGGCGGGCACCGGCAGCGCCTCGTCCGGCGCGTCGGGGACGCCGTAGTCGGGCTCCCAGGCCTCGAGGCGAAGCCGCATGCCCCTATGGTTCCAGGCGGGCGAGCGCTTCCTTGGCCTTCTTGTGCTCGGGGTCAAGCTTCAGGGCCTCCCGGTACTGGGCGCGGGCGCCCTCGAGGTCCCCAAGCTTCTCGTTGGCAAGGCCCAGCCAGTAGCGGTAGTCGGCGTTCCTCGAGGCCAGGACCACCGCCTTGGTCAGGTAAAAGCGCGCGGTCTTCGCGTCGCCCCGCTCGAGGTACGCCTGCCCTAGGTAAAAGTAGGCCTCGGGGTAGGCGAGCGGCGCAAGCTCCACCGCTTTCTTGAGCGCGGCGATGGCGCCGGCCAGATCCCCCTTCTTGAGCCGAACCTGCCCCAGGTAGTCCCAGGCCAGGCTGTTCTTGGGATCGAGGCGCACCGCCTCGGCGAGCACCGCCTCGGCGCGGTCGAGGTCGCCCTTGACCGCAAGCAGCGCCCCGAGCCGCGCCCGGTAGTAAGGCTCTTCGGGCGCCGCCTTCACCGCCTCCTCGAGGGCCGCCACCGCCTCGTCGAGCTTGCCGCTCGCCAGGTACGCAAGGGCTAGGTTGTAGCGGATCTGGGCGTTTTTCGGATCGAGCGCAAGCGCCTTCTTAAAAGCCGCGATCGCCCGCTCGTGGTCGCCAAGCGCCTCCCGGATCACGCCCTCGAGGTTGAAAACGGCGGCGTCCTCGGGGGCAATCCGCTTGGCGTCAGCGAGGACGGAAAGGGCCTTCGAAAGCTGGACCTTCTTGAGCGCAGGGTCCTCGCTCTCGCCGGCGAGCTCGAGGTAGGCCTGGGCCAGCGCGAGGTAGGCGGGAAGGTACTTGGCATCGAGGGCGATCGCGCGCTTTAAGTTCTCCACCGCCGGGTTCAAGAGCCCAAGCTTAAGCTGCACTCGCCCAAGCCCATAAAGCGCCCGCGCGTCGTTCGGCGCCTTCTTCACCGCCTGCTTGTAGGCGATGAAGGCGGCGTCGTAGGCGCCCTCGGCGTAGTACTGGTTGCCGAGCAGCATCCAGGCCTCGGGGGTGAGGTCCTTGGCCTCTTTTTGCGCAAGCCCGGCGCCCAGGAGGAGGGAAAGGAGTAAGGGGACGATTTGGTTCCGCATGCCAGCCTCCTAGAGAATGTACCGGGAGAGGTCCTCCCGCTCCAAAACCGGGAGCAACCGCTCCTCGACGTAGGCCTC
>JALUED010000087.1:2634-3278 GCA_027053145.1 Thermaceae bacterium
TGATCTCCTCGAGCACCCGTTCAAGCACGGTGTGAAGCCGCCGGGCGCCGATGTCCTCAAGCTCCTGGTTGGCGCGGTGGGCGAACCGCGCCACCGCCCGGATCGCCTCCGGAGTAAACTCGACCTCGGTGCCGTCGGCGGCGAGCAGGGCGGTGTACTGCCGGATCAGGGAGGACTCGGTCTGGGTCAGGATCCGCTCGAAGTCCTCCGCACTGAGGGGCTTGAGCTCGACCCGGATGGGGAAACGCCCCTGAAGCTCGGGGATGAGGTCGGTGGGTTTGGCCACGTGGAAGGCCCCGGCCCCGATGAAAAGCACGTGCTCGGTGGAAATGGGGCCGAGCCGGGTGTGGACCACCGTCCCCTCAACAATGGGAAGCAGGTCCCGCTGCACCCCTTCGCCGGAGACGTCGGGGCCGTGCACCCCGTCTTTGGAAGCGATCTTGTCGATTTCGTCGATAAAGACGATGCCGTCCTCCTGGGCCCGCCGGACCGCCTCTTGGCCAACCTCCTCCTTGTCCACGAGCGCCTCGGCGGCCTGGTTTTTAAGCACCTCCCGGGCCTCCCGCACCCGCATCCGCCGGCGCACCCGGCGCCTTGGCATCAATCCGGAGAGCATCTCGGAAAGCCCCTGCATCATCTGCTCG
>JALUED010000088.1 GCA_027053145.1 Thermaceae bacterium
TCACCGAGGCCGACCTAAAGGCGGTCCTCCGCGACCTTAGGCGGGCGCTGCTCGAGGCCGACGTTAACTTCGAGGTGGCGAAAAGCTTCGTCCGCCGCGTGGAGGAAAAGGCCCTCGGCAGGAAGGTCCTTGAGAGCCTTTCCCCCGATGAGCTCATCCTCGCCATCGTCCACGAGGAGATGGTCGAGCTCCTCGGCGGCCGGGCGGTGGAGCCGAAGCTTCTCCCCGAGGGAAACCTTTGGCTTTTGATGGGTCTTCAGGGCACCGGCAAGACCACCGCCGCCGCCAAGCTCGCCCACTACTACCGGAAGAGGGGCCGCCGACCCCTCCTCGTCGCCGCCGACACCCAGCGTCCGGCGGCCCAGGACCAGCTTGCGATCCTCGCCGAGAAGGTGGGCGTGCCCGTCCTCCGGGTGGAAAAGGGCGAGTCGCCGGCTTCGGTAAAGCGGCGGCTTGATGCGCGGCTGGCCAAGGACCTGCGCGACCTGGTCATCGTGGACACCGCCGGCCGGCTCCAGATCGACGAGGCCCTGATGGACGAGCTCGCCGCCCTCGCCGAAGCGCTTTCCCCCACCGAGCGCCTTCTCGTGGTGGACGCGATGATGGGCCAGGAGGCCCTGGGCGTGGCCCGGGCCTTCGACGAGCGGGTGGGGGTCACCGGCCTGATCCTCACCAAGCTCGACGGCGACGCCCGCGGCGGCGCCGCCCTCTCCGCCCGGCACGTGACCGGCAAGCCGATCTACTTCGCCGGGGTTTCGGAGAAGGTGGACGGGCTTGAGCCCTTCTACCCCGACCGCCTGGCCGACCGCATCCTCGGCATGGGGGACCTCAAGACCCTGGCCGAGAAGGTGCGGGAGGCCGAGCTGAAGGCGCCCGAGAAGGCGCCCGATAAGTTTGACCTCGAGGACCTCCTGGAGCAGATGCGCCAGATCCGGAAGATGGGGTCCTTTGCCGAGATCCTGAAGATGATCCCGGGGCTTTCCCGGGCGCTCCCCCAGAACCTCGACCTCGACGAGCGGGCGCTCCGCCGGGTGGAGGCGATCATCCTTTCGATGACCCCCGAGGAGCGCAGAAACCCCCGCATCCTAAACGCCTCCCGCCGCCGCCGGATCGCCCGCGGCAGCGGCACCACCGTGCAGGAGGTCAACCGCCTCATCAAGACCTACGAGGAAGCCCGGGCGCTCTTTAAGCGCCTTCGCAAGAAGGGCGGCAGGCGAAGCCTTTTGGGCATGTTTGGAGGGAGACCATGGTAAAGATTCGGCTTTCTCGGTTTGGCGCGAGGAACAACCCCCACTACCGCATCGTGGTGACCGACGCCCGCAAGCGGCGGGACGGCGCCTACATCGAGCGGATCGGCTACTACGACCCCCGCAAGACCACCCCCGACTGGTACAAGGTGGACGTCGAGCGGGCCCGCTACTGGCTCTCGGTCGGGGCCAAACCCACCGAGACCGTGGACCGGCTTTTCAAGCTCGCTGGGGTCTACGAGCCGAAACCTGCGACCGAGGAGGAGGCGTCGTCCTAGGCCGCGGTAGGCTTAGGGCATGAAGGAGGTCGTCGAGTACCTGGCCAAAAGCCTGGTGGACCGCCCCGAGGCGGTGCGGGTGCGGGAGCGCCGCGTGCGGGGCCAGACCGTCTACCTGGTCGAGGTGGACCCCGAGGATAAGGGCCGCCTGATCGGAAGGAAGGGGCGGGTCATCGAGAGCATCCGGGTGCTGGTGCGGGCGTTCGCCCGCGGACGGGTGAACGTCGAGGTGCGATGACCCGCCGGATCCGGCTCGGGGTCCTCGGCCGCCCCTACGGGCTCAAAGGAGGGATCCGCCTCAAGACCGAGGCCGACCCCGAGGTGCTCGCTGCCCTCGAGCGGGTCTACCTCGAGGGCAAGGGCTTCCGGGCGCTTGAGCGCCTTGAGTTCGTGGGCGGTGAGCCGGTGCTTTACCTCCTTGGGGTGCGGGGCCGAAGCGCCGCCGAGGCCCTTGTCGGTACCCCGGTCTACGCCGAGGCCGAGGCGCTTCCCGAACTTCCCGAGGGCACCTACTACTACCACGAGCTGATCGGGCTTCCCGTCTTCCTCGAGGGAAAGCCCTTCGGCGAGGTGGCGGACGTGCGCGAGGCCGGACCCCAGGACCTCCTGGTGGTCCGAAGGGGGCTCCGCGAGTACCTGGTGCCGCTCCAGGCGCCCTACGTTGAGGTGCAAGAGAAAGGGATCTTTCTTGTCGCGCCCCCGGAGGGGCTTTTTGAGTAGATGCTGAAATACACCGTCCTCACCCTCTTTCCCAGCCTCGTCCGCCCCTGGGCCGAGGAGGCGCTGATCCAAAAGGCGATCGCGCGGGGGCTCCTTGCGCTCGAGGTGCGGGACCTCCGCGACTTCGCCCTCGGCCGCTACCGCCAGGTGGACGATTACCCCTACGGCGGCGGGGCGGGGATGGTGCTCCGGGCCGACGTGGTCGTCCCCGCGATCGAGGCCGCCCTTCCCGCCGACGAGGTGATCCTGCTCACCCCTTCGGGCACCCCTTTTACCCAGCGGGTGGCGGAGGAGCTCAGCCAAAAAAGCCACCTCGTCCTCGTCGCCGGGCGCTACGAGGGCTTCGACGCCCGCATCGAGCGCTTTGCGACCCGCGAGCTCTCGGTCGGCGACTACGTGCTGATGGGGGGCGAGGTCGCCGCCCTCGCCGTGATCGAGGCTACCGCTCGGCTTGTCCCTGGGGTGCTTGGCGAGCCCGAGAGCGTACGGGAAGAGTCCTTCGCCTGGGGCCTCCTCGACTATCCTCATTACACCCGCCCGCCCGAGTACCGGGGGCTTAAGGTCCCCGAGGTCCTGCTTTCCGGGAACCACGAACGGATCCGCGCCTGGCGCCGCCGCCAGGCGCTCCTTCGCACCCTCGATCGACGCCCCGAGCTGCTCCGATCCGCCCCCCTTTCTGCCGAGGACGTCTTCTTCCTCGCCGAGCTCGACGCCGAAGAGGGCTAAAGGTGCCCGCCGGCCTCGAGGGCTAGGCGGAACCAGCCGGGCATCTTCCCGCCAAAGCGTTTTTCGGCGTATTCGAGGGCGAACTCAGTAAACCAACCCTCCTGGATTGCTCGCCGCATTCGCTCGGTGAGGCGGTGGAGGTAGCGGAGGTTGTGGAGGGAGAGGAGCACGGGCCCGAGCATCTCCCCGGCGCGGACCAGGTGGGTGAGGTAGGCGCGGGAGTGGGTGCGGCAGGCGAGGCAGTCGCAGGTCTCGTCTAAGGGGCGGGGGTCTTCCCGGTAGCGGGC
>JALUED010000089.1 GCA_027053145.1 Thermaceae bacterium
CGAAAGGGCATGATGGACCGGCTCCGCCTCCGCCACCGGGTGGAAAAGGCGATCTGGGACTTTCTGGACCGGGAAGGGTTTTTCTACGTCGAGACCCCCCTGCTCACGAAGAGCACCCCTGAAGGGGCGCGGGACTTTTTGGTCCCCTCGCGGCTTGAGCCCGGGAAGTTCTTCGCCCTCCCCCAGTCCCCCCAGCTCTTCAAGCAGATGCTGATGGTGGCCGGGGTGGACCGGTACTTCCAGCTGGCGAAGTGCTTTAGGGACGAAGATCTTCGCAAGGATCGCCAGCCCGAGTTCACCCAGCTCGACATGGAGCTGAGCTTTGTCGAGCCCGAGGACATCTATGCCCTGAACGAACGACTCCTCGCCCACGTCTTTAAAGAGGCGCTCGGCGTCGAGATCAAAACCCCCTTCCCGCGCCTCCCCTACCGCGAGGCGATGGAGCGCTTTGGCTCCGACAAGCCGGACGTCCGCTTTGGGCTAGAGATCCAGCCCGCCGAAGCGCTCTTTGAAAAGAGTGACTTTCGCGCCTTTAGGAGCGTCCTCGCTTCCGGCGGGGTGGTGCGGGCCCTGGTGGCCCCGGCGGCGCTTTCGAGAAAGCAGATCGAAAAGCTCGAGGAGGAGGCCAAGCGCCACGGCGCCAAGGGCCTCGCCTGGGCCCGGGTCGAGGAAGGGGGGCTCTCGGGCGGGATCGCGCGGTTTTTGCCCGAAAACGCCCCCGAGGTGCTGGGAGCAAAGCCCGGCGAAACCCTTCTTTTCGTCGCCGACCGCTGGGAAACGGCGCTATCTGCCCTCGGCGCGGTGCGCCTAGCCCTCGCCGAGCTGCTCGACGTCCCCCGCAAGGGGTTTTCGTTCCTCTGGGTGGTGGACTTTCCCCTGCTCGAGTGGGACGACGAGGCCGAGGGTTGGACCTACATGCACCACCCCTTCACCATGCCCCACCCCGAGGACCTCGACCTCCTCGACACGGACCCCGGCCGGGTGCGGGCGCTCGCCTACGACCTCGTCCTAAACGGGGTCGAGATCGGCGGGGGCTCGATCCGCATCCACCGCATGGACCTGCAAAAGAAGATGTTCAAGGTGCTGGGCATCTCCGAGGAGGAGGCCGAGGCCAAGTTCGGGTTCTTCCTCGAGGCCCTCACCTACGGCGCCCCGCCCCACGGCGGCATCGCCTGGGGGCTTGACCGGCTGCTCGCCTTGATGACCGATAGCCCCTCAATCCGCGAGGTCATCCCCTTCCCCAAGAACAAGGCCGGCCGCGACCCCCTGACCGGAGCCCCGAGCCCGGTTGACGAGGCGCAGCTTCAGGAGCTTGGGCTTAAGGTGGTGGTATGAAGCTCCCCTACCTCCTGGTGGACGCCTTCACCCGCACCCCGGGCACCGGCAACCGGGTGGCGGTGTTTCCCGACGCCAGGGGGCTTTCCGAACGCGAGGGCGTTCCGCTCGTGGCGCGGCTCGGGGTACGGGAAGCGGCGTTGGTCGCCGGGGGCAAGGGGAACGTTTTTGAGGTGCGCTACCTCACCCCCGGGGGCGAGGTGGAGTTTGCCGGAGCCGCGACCATCGCTCTGGCGCTCGTGCTTTTGCAGGAGGGCCTCGCCGAGGCGGGGAGCGAACGGCTTTTTTTCCGCACCCCAGGGGAGACGGTGCCGGTGGCGATTCGCTACCAAGGGAACGAGCCGGTGGAAGCGGTGATGCGGGAACCCGCGCCCCGGTTTCGGGACCCGCCCACCTACGCCGAGCTCCGGGAGGTCATGGAAGCCCTAGGGGCCAATGAGCGCTACCTGCATCGTGGGCTTCCGGTGGGTACCGCCTACGCCGGGCTCTGGTCGCTTTTCTTGCCAATGGTGGCGCCGGGCATGGTGGACGCGCTCGAACCCGACCTCGACCGCCTTGCCGAGCTTTCCCAACGGCTCGGGGTCGCCACCTTCCACCCCTACGCCCCGATGGGCCCTCGCACCTACTACGCCCGGGACTTCGCTCCCGCCCTCGGCATCCCCGAGGACCCGGTCACGGGGAGCGCGAACGGCGCGCTCGCCGCGTTGCTTGCCCGCGCCGGGGTGGTGCCAAGGCGCGAGGGCGAGGTGGTGATCACCGTGCTCCAGGGCCACCACCTCGGGGTGCCCGGCGAGGTCCGGGTGCGGGTGGAGTACACCCCGGGGGGCGAGCCCTACGCGGTCTACGTAGGCGGTAGCGCGGCGATCGTGGAGCGGGGCGTGCTTGAGCGATGATCCGCCTGGTCTTCGTGGACGCGGACGGCACCCTGGTAGGAAGCCGTGGGGTGCCGGACTGCGCCTGGCGGGCGGTTGAGGAAGCGCGGCGGCGGGGGCTCCGCCTGAGCCTCTCCACCGGGCGGCTCGGGCGGGGGCGGACCCTCGAGTACGCCCGGCGGCTCGACCCCGAAGGGCTCCACATCTTCCAGTCGGGGGCGGCGGTGCTCGACGGCAAGGGGCGCGTGGCCCGGGCTTGGCCGTTGCCCCAGACCCCCTACCATCGGGCCGTGGACCTGGCCCGGGCGGAGACGGCGACGCTCGAGGCCTACGCCGCCGGGGGCGGGTTCTTCGCCGAGCGCGAGGCCGCTGAGCTCTGGGCGCACGTCGAGCTAATCGGCGTGAACCCCGAGTTCCGCGACCTCCACGCGGTCTTCTTCGAGGCCCCGGTGGCCCGGGCCCAGTTCGTGGTTTCCGAAGACCGCTGGCGGCGGCTTCGCGGGGCGGTAGAGGGGCTCGGCCTCGACCTCCACGAGGCCACCAGCCCGGCCACCCCGGGGGTCGTCTACGCCTCGCTCACCGCCCCAGGGGTGGGCAAACTCGCTGCCGCCCGGTACGTGGCCGAAGCGCTCGGGGTGGAGCTCGAGCACGAGGCGGCCGCGATCGGCGATGGGAAGAACGACATCGAGCTTCTGCGCGCGGTCCGCTTCGGCGTGGCCATGGGGAACGCCCCGGAGGAGGTCAAGCGCGCTGCCCGCTGGGTGGCGCCTCCGGCCGACGCATGCGGGCTCGCCGAGGCCCTGGAGGCGGTATGGCGCCTAAGGCCCTAGTCGCCTTCGACCTGGATGGCACCTTGTTGGAAGAGGGCCGCTTCGTCCCCGAGGCCGAGGCCGCGCTGAAGGAGCTCAAGGCCGCGGGCTACCGCCTTGCGGTGAATACCGGGCGGCTTGCGGCGGGGTTTGCCCTCGAGGCCGCCCGGTATTC
>JALUED010000090.1 GCA_027053145.1 Thermaceae bacterium
CCCCTTCCCCACCGTCGAGCTCGACCACACCGAGGTCCGGCGGGTGCTCGAGGGCGTCCCCCTGCCCATCCCCGCCAAGGGCCTGGTGGGCCTCACCGACCGCCGGGGCAACCTGGTGGCGGTAGCCGAGGGCGACGGCTTCAAGCTCAAGATCCGCCGGGTTTTTCGGCCAGCGGAAACCGGGACTTGATCAGGGGGGACTTGAGCGCCACCGAGGTCCGGGTGCTCCCGAAGGCCCCGAGATCCTCGATGATCCGCCGGAGGTCGTCGATCGAGCGGGCCACCACCCGGAGCACGAAGCTCGCCTCGCCGGTGACGAAGTAGCACTCCCGCACCTCCGGCGTGGCCTCGGCGTAGGCCCAGACCCGGGGGTAGCGCTCAGGGGTGGCGGCCACGGCGATGAGGGCGGTGACCGGGTAGCCGAGGGCCTCAAGATCCAGCCGGACGCCGTAGCCCCGGATCACCCCCTCGGCCTCGAGCCGCCGGACCCGCTCGGCCACCGCCGGCGGGCTCAGCCCCACCCGGCGGGCAATCGCGGCGAAGGAAAGCCGGGCGTCCTCCTGAAGGGCGTCGAGGATCGCGCGGTCGCGGGCGTCAAGGGCGACCTTTGGCATCGAAAGCATTTTCCCTATAAGACCCGATAAACGCAAACCAAAGCCCACCCAAAACCTTCGATTTCCCCTTGGCCTTCGGCTTTCCTCCCCTTTACCTTAAACCCGAAGGGGGTCCGGATGAAAATCGGCGTTCCCAAGGAAACGAAGCCCATGGAGTTCCGGGTGGCCATGACCCCCGGCGGGGTCGAAAGCCTGGTCCGGCGCGGCCACGAGGTCCTCGTGGAAAAGGGCGCCGGGGTCGGCTCCGGAATGTCCGACGCCGAGTACGAGGCCGCCGGGGCCCGGATCGTCACCGCCGAGGAGGCCTGGGGGGCCGAACTTGTGGTCAAGGTCAAGGAGCCCCTCCCCGAGGAGTACAAGTACCTCCGCCCGGGCCTTTTGCTCTTCACCTACCTCCACCTGGCGGCAAGCCGCGAGCTCACCGAGGCGATGGTGCAAAGCGGCGTCACCGGCATCGCCTACGAGACCGTTCAGCTCGAGGACGGCTCCCTCCCCCTCCTGGTCCCGATGAGCGAGGTCGCCGGCCGGATGGCGACCCAGGTCGGGGCCTACTACCTGGAAAAGCCCATGGGCGGCCGCGGCATCCTGCTCGGTGGGGTCCCCGGGGTGGCCCCGGCCTCGGTGGTGATCCTGGGGGGCGGCACCGTGGGCACCAACGCGGCCAAGATCGCCCTCGGGATGGGGGCACAGGTCTACGTCCTCGACGTCAACCACCGGCGCCTGCAGTACCTCGACGACGTCTTCGGCGGCCGGCTCATCACCCTGACCTCGACCGAGGCCAACCTCAAGAAGGTGGTCCAGTTCGCTGACCTTTTGATCGGGGCGGTGCTGATTCCCGGGGCCAAGGCGCCGAAGCTCGTTACCCGGGAGATGGTGGCCTCGATGAAGGAAGGCGCGGTGATCGTAGACGTGGCGGTAGACCAGGGGGGCTGTGTCGAGACGATCCGCCCCACCACCCACGACAACCCTACCTACGTGGTGGACGGGGTGGTCCACTACGGCGTCGCCAACATGCCGGGCGCGGTCCCCCGCACCAGCACCTTCGCCCTCACCAACCAGACCCTGCCCTACGTTTTGAAGCTTGCGGAGAAGGGGCTTAAGGCGTTGAAGGAGGACCCCGCCCTCTTGAAAGGGCTCAACGTCCACGCGGGCCGGCTCACCCACCCGGCGGTGGCCGAGGCCTTCGGCCTGCCCTACACCCCGCCGGAGGAAGCTCTCGGGTAGGCTAGAGCCATTCGGGCGCTCGCGCTCTCTTTTCTCCTTGGCCTCGCCCTCGCCGTCCCTTGGACGGACGGCGAGGCGTTGGTCTATGGGCTTGAGTACCGAGGCATCTCCATCGGGCGCTTCCGCATCGAAGCCCGCGCCCACGGGAACGGATGGCGCTTTAAGGGAGCCCTCTCGGGCCCTTCCCTGGCTAGGATCGCGGGCTTCGACCTCGCCCTCTTCTCGGAAGCCGGCCCCGGCCTCACCACCCGCCGCTTCGAAAAGCGGATCCGCTCGCCGATCGAGGGCGAAATCCGGTTGGTCGCCGAGGTCGGCGACGAGGTCCGCGCCCGCCGCTACCAAAACGGCCGCCTCGCCGGAGGCTACCGCGCCCGCCTTGTGCGGGTCTGGGACGACCTCTCGCTGGTGTACCATATTCGGGTGCAGCCGCGGGCCGAAACGCTTGCTTTCCTCGGACTTTACGGCGTGGTCCGGGGGCCGCTCGTCGAGCTTCGGCCGCGCTGGGTGCGGGTGCCTGCGGGGCGCTTTCGGACCCGAGGCTTTCGCTTCGACGGGCCCGCGGCCTTCTTCGAGCTCGACCTGAGCGAAGGCACGCGCCTGCCGGTCCGGATCGTCTTCGGTTACGGCAACGAGCGGGTGACCGCCCGTCTTTTCAGGCGTGAATAGCGGAGGACAACGATGCAAGGCAGGATCCAGGTCGAAGACGCGGCGCTCGCGGCCCTCCTTGGCCTTGCCGCCCACGAGGTGCCCGGGGTCGTGGGCATGAGCCCGGTGGGACTGAAAGAGGGGCTCTCCCGCATCCTCGGCAAGCGCGAGGCCAAGGAGGGCGTGGTGGTGAAGCCCGATCCCGAAAAGCCCGGCGCCTACACCGCCGACCTCTACGTGGTGGTGGCCTTCGGCGTCAACATCCCCGCGGTGGTCGAGTCCATCGGCGAGCGGGTCGCTTGGGCGGCCCGGGAGCTCGCCGGAAAAGAGCTCTCCCGGGTGAAGGTCCACGTCACCGGGGTGAGCCGCGGCGAGGGTGAAGCATGACCGCGATGGGTCCAGAAAAGCTCGCCGAGGCGGTGCGCTACGCCACCGACTGGTTCGGCGTCTACGTCGAGGAGACGAACGCCTTGAACGTCTACCCCGTCCCCGACGGGGACACCGGCACCAACATGCACCTTACCCTGCAGTCGGTGCGCCGGGAGCTCGACGTCACCGACACGAGCAGGATGGACGAGGTCGCCCGGGCGCTCGCCTACGGAAGCCTGCTCGGGGCCCGGGGGAACTCGGGGGTGATCCTCTCCCAAATCCTGAAGGGCTTCGCCGAGGCGATTAAAGGGAGAAGCGCGCTCACCCCCGCCC
>JALUED010000091.1 GCA_027053145.1 Thermaceae bacterium
GCGGCGCCTAGCGCGCGTGTCCGGTGGAGGGGTAGCCTATGCATGGCCTAGGACTTATCAAGAGCCTGGCGGAGCGCGAGCGGGAGTTGGCCGCGAAGTTGGAAGAGGCCAAACGCATGGCCGAGGAGAAGCTACGCCAGGCCCAAGAGGAGGCCCAGAAAAAGCTCGAGGCCGCAGAGGCCGAGGCGGCCCGGCTGTTGGAAGAGGGTCGGGCCGAAATCGAAAAGCGGGTCCGTGATATCGAGGCTGAGGCTGAGGCCAAGGCCGAGGCCGAGGCCAAAAAGGTGCGCGAAATCGCCGAAGGCCGGCTCGAGGACGCCGTACGTCGGGTCCTCGAGGAGGTGGTGCCGTGATCGCACCCATGGAGAAGCTGGTCGTGGCGGGGCCGCGTCGCCTTGCCCGCGAGCTTCTCGCCGAGCTCCAGCGGGCGGGGGTGGTCCACCTCGACCCCCTGCGTCCCGAGGAGCTTGAGGCCTACGCGCTTTCGGAAGAGGAAAAAGCGCAGCTGAGGGAGTGGGAGCGGATTGCCGCCGGTGCGGAGCAGGCGGCCAAGCTGCTCGCCCTTGAGCTCAAGCCCCAAAAACCCCTCGCCGGAAACCTGTCCGAGGTGGCCCAGGCGCTGGAACCGATCCTTCAAAAGGCGACCGTGCTTGCCGCCGAGCGGGATCGCCTTTTGGAAGAGCTTGAATTCCTTCGCCTTTACCGCGAGGCCGTCGAGGCTTTGGCTGAGCTTGCAGGCGGCCTGGACCGAAGCCGCTGGCTTCGGGTGCTGCCGGTTTTGCTTGAGAAGGAAGAACAGCTCAAGCCGCTCGATGCGGCCCTTGCCGAGGCCCTTTCCGAGCGTTACGTGCTCGCGGCTAAGCCCGCGGGAAGCGGGCTTGCCGCGGTGGTGGTCGTGCTCCAGCGCGAGGTCGATACGGCTCGGGCGGCCTTGGGGCGGCTTGGGCTTTCGGAGTTTCGCCTGCCCGGGGCGTACGCGAACTTGAGCCTTGGTGAGGCTAAGCTCAAGATGGCCGAACGGGCCCGGCTTGCCCCGGCGGAGCTGGAGAGCGTGGAGGCGGCGATCCGCGAGCTCGTCGAAAAGGCCCGAGACAAGCTTCTCGCTATCTGGACCCGTGCAAAGGACGAGATCGAGCGCCTCAAACGTTTGGAGTACCTCGCCAAAGGGCGCTTTTCCTTCGGGCTTTTTGGCTGGGTACCGGTAAGCAAGAAGCCGCGGGTCGAGGAGGCCCTGGAGCGCCTGCGCGAGCGGGTGGTCTACGCCTTTGAGCCGGTGGACGAGCACCACGAGGCCGACCGGGTGCCGGTGACCTTGGAAAACCCGGCCTGGGTGAGGCCCTTTGAGACGCTTGTCACCTTCCTGAACGTGCCGAAGTACGGCACTTGGGATCCAAGCTGGGTGCTTGCCGTCTTCTTCCCCTTCTGGTTCGGCATGATCGTTGGCGATATCGGCTACGCCCTGCTTTTCTGGTTGCTCGCGCGTTTCCTTGCGGGCTACGCCAAGCGGGGCGAGCCTTTGAAGCTTGATCTATTTGGAATGGAGCTTTCTCCCTCGGCGCTTGAAAACACGGTACGCATCCTGAAGCCCATGGTCTTTTGGACCGTGGTCTTTGGAGTTTTGTATGGGGAGTTCTTCGGCAACTTCCTTGAGCATCTCGGGGTTTTCTATATCCCCGGTCACGGGGAGGGGCTTTTTAGGATCTTAATCCCCCGCACCCTGGGCACCACCGCCGGCATGCTCATCCTCGTCTCCATCCTCTTTGGCGTTTTTATGGTTCTTTACGGCCTCATCGTGCGCGCGTGGCTCGGCTGGCGTCACCGACACCTGCGTCATTTCTGGGAAGCGGTCGGTTACTTGGGTGGGTTGGTGGCGCTCATTGTGCTGGCCTACGCCTTCCTTACGGGTGTGCGCTCGCCGCTCTTTGATCTCCTGATGGTTTTGGGCTTTGGAACCCTGCTTTTAGGGGCGGTCCTTGCCCGCATGCCGCTCATGATCGCCGAACTCCCCACCCAGGGTGGGCATATGCTGAGCTACGTCCGTATCTATGCGGTGGGGGTTACGGGGGCGATCATGGCCAACCTCTCCACCGACCTCGGCTTTGCCCTTGCGGGCAAGCTGGGGCTTATTGGGGTGCTGCTTGGACTCGTCGTGGGCCTGGCCGTGCACGGGCTGGTGCTCGCGTTGACCACCATCGGGCACGTGCTGCAACCGGTACGTTTGATCTGGGTGGAGTTTTTCACCAAGTTTGGGTTCTACGACGAGTCGGGTCGGCCTTATCGGCCGTTTACGTCCGTCCGCAACGACGCGGGAGCGTGATCGAAGGAGGTATACGATGAAGAAGCTCGGTGCGGTGCTAGCGGTTTTGGCTCTGGGTGCGCTTGCCTTTGCGGCTGAGGCTGCGGGTGCGGCAGGCGTGGGAACCGGCAAGGGGCTGATCGCCATCGGGGTTGGCCTTGCCATTGGCCTCTCGGCGCTCGGCACCGGTTGGGCGCAATCCCGGATCGGTGCTGCGGCGGTGGGCGCGGTGGCGGAGAAGCCCTCAATGTTCGGTACCGGTATCATTTTCCTGCTCCTGCCCGAGACCCTGGTGATCTTCGGCTTCCTCCTCGCCTTCCTGCTCTGGATTAAGATCTAGGCCGCCCGCCGGCCCCAAGGAGCCGAACGTGTCCAAGCTGGAGACGATCCTCCAGGAAGAGGCCATCCGCGAGATCAATCGGATCCTCGCCGAGGCCGAGGAGAAGGCCAAGGCCATCCTGGCCGAGGCGGAGGCCCGGGCGGAGCAGGTAAAGCTAGCCGCCGAGCGCCGGCTAGAGGCCGAGCGCCGCGCGGCCCTCGCCCGGGCGGAGAGCGCGGCCGAGCTCAAGGTGGCCACGGCCCGCATGAAGGCTCGAGGCGAGATGATCGAACGGGTTAAGCGGATGGCGGTCGAGCGGCTCCAGGGTATCGGCGCCGATCCCCGCTATCCCGAGATCCTAAGGAAACTCGCCGAGGAAGCGCTAGGGGCCGTGGCCGAGCCGGGCTGGGTCGCCGTGGGGCCCGAGGATCTTCCGCACCTTGAAGCCTGGGCCCAGGAGCGGGGCCTTACGGTAAAGGCCGATCCCGAGGTTCGCTTGGGGGTCCGGGTTTTCGCTAAGGGCGGCGACACCTACGTGGAGAACACCCTTCCCGGGCGTTTGGAGCGCGCCTGGGAGGAACTCGCCGCCCGGGTGGCCCAGGTGCTCTGGGGGTAGCCGGTGGCCGACGATTTCGGATACCTCGGTGCCCGGGTCCGGAGCCGGAGAGGGGAGCTCCTGCCCGAGAGCTTTTTCGGCGAGGCCCTCGCGGTAGGGTTTGCCGACCTCCTTCGGATGCTTGCCGAATCCCCCTACGGCGCCTACCTCTCCGGGGAGTCGCTTAGGGACGTGGATCGGGCGGTCAGCGAGCTCTACCGCAATCGGGTTCTAGATCTCGCCGAGCTTGCTTCCGGCGAGGCGCAGGAGGCCCTTAGGTTGCTTTTCTTGCGGGCCGACCTCGCCAACCTCAAGGCGATGCTCCGGGCCAAGGCGAGCGGCCGTTCGACCGAAGAGGTTCGGGCCCGGCTCGTAGGGGGTAGTCTCCCTGAGCCCGTGGTGACCGCTTTGCTTGAGGCCGAGGACGCGGCTGCCATGGCTCAGGTGCTCGTCCTTCCCGGCCATCCCTTGGCCCGCGCGCTTCGCCGCGCGGCGGCCGAGGCGCGGGATCCCGGGGAGGTTGAGCTTTTGCTCGACCGCTACTTCCTAGCCGAGCTTGTACGGGAGGCCGCTCGTTTTGAAGGGCCTTTTGCCGACTATTTCAAGGACGAGCTGGAGCTTGCCAACTTGGCCACCGCGTTTAAGCTCGCGGCTTTTGGAGGCGTGGAAGAACCCGAGCGCTATTTCGTGCCCGGTGGCCGCTATATGAACCTGGCCCTTTTTGCCCGCATCGCCGGAGGGGAGGTTGAGGCGGTAGATGAGCTCCAAAACACGCCCCTCGCCCCCTTTGCCGGCGTGCGGGATCTCGCCGAGCTTGAGCGCCGCGCACGTTGCTATCTGCTGGCTCGGGCGGCCCGGGCCGCGACCGATGTGTTGGGGCCGGGCCTCGTGCTCGATTACGTGCGCCGCCGGGAGTGGGAGGGGGCGCGGGTTCGCCTCCTTGCCCGCCGCGCCTACTACCGCTTGCCGGCCCAGGCGGTGGAGAGGGAGGTGACCTGCGGGTGAAGATCGCGGTCCTCACCGACGCCGAGAGCGCATCGGGTTTCCGCTTGGCGGGGCTAGAGGTCCATGTGGCCGAGGGGACAGCGGAGGCTGAGGCCAAGCTTAAGGAGCTTGCCCGACGCGAGGACCTTGCCCTGCTTGCGGTGGACCAAGGGCTGATCGAGGATCCCCAGGCGCTGCTTTCCCGTGAGCTAAGGGGACGGGCACTCCCGGTGGTGTTGCCTTTCCCCTCGCTTGGCTTTGCCTTCGCCGAAGCGGGGGCGGATGCAAAGGGCTACATCCGCCGCTTGGTCAGGGCCACCATTGGCTACGAGATCAAGCTGTAAGGGAGGAAGCATGCTGGAAGGAGTGATTCAAAAGATCGCGGGTCCGGCGGTGATCGCCAAGGGAATGCACGGGGCCCGAATGTTCGACATCGTCAAGGTGGGGAAGGAAGGGCTCCTCGGCGAGATCATTCGGCTCGACGGCGACACCGCCTTTGTGCAGGTTTACGAGGATACGTCGGGCTTGCAGGTCGGCGAGCCGGTGGTGAGCCTTGGGGTGCCGCTCTCGGTGGAGCTTGGACCGGGGATGCTGAACGCGATTTACGACGGCATCCAGCGGCCCCTCGACAAGATCCGGGACGCCGCTGGCGACTTCATCGCCCGAGGGATCTTTGTTCCCGCCCTCGACCGAGAGCGGAAGTGGGCTTGGACGCCGGCGAAAAAGCCCGGGGACGAGGTTACTGGCGGCGACGTGCTCGGCACCGTCCCCGAGTACCAGTTCACCCACAAGATCCTGGTGCCCCCTGGGATTTCCGGCCGGATTAAGGAGATCAAGCCCGAAGGCGAGTACACCGTCGAGGAGGTCGTTGCGGTCCTCGAGGACGGAACCGAGCTCAAGATGTACCACACCTGGCCGGTGCGGAAGGCCCGCCCGGTGCAGAAGAAGCTCGATCCCGACGAACCCTTCCTCACCGGCATGCGGATCCTCGACGTGCTCTTTCCCCTTGCCATGGGGGGGACGGCGGCGATCCCGGGGCCCTTTGGCTCGGGGAAGACGGTGACCCAGCAGTCCCTGGCCAAGTGGTCGAACGCCGATATCGTGGTTTACATCGGCTGCGGCGAGCGCGGGAACGAGATGACCGACGTGCTCGTCGAGTTCCCCGAGCTCGAGGACCCCAAGACCGGCGGCCCGCTGATGCACCGCACGGTGCTGATCGCGAACACCTCGAACATGCCGGTGGCCGCTCGCGAGGCCAGCATCTATGTGGGCGTCACCATTGCCGAGTACTTCCGCGACCAGGGCTACGCGGTGGCGCTCATGGCCGACTCGACGAGCCGCTGGGCCGAGGCGCTCCGCGAGATCAGCTCGCGGCTTGAGGAGATGCCGGCCGAAGAGGGGTACCCGCCCTACCTCGCCGCCCGCCTCGCCGCCTTCTACGAGCGGGCCGGCCGCACCGTGAGCCTCGCCGGCGAGCCGGGCGCGATCTCGATCGTGGGTGCGGTAAGCCCTCCGGGCGGCGACATGTCCGAGCCGGTCACCCAGTCCACCCTGCGGATCGTCGGCGCCTTTTGGCGGCTCGATGCTTCGCTTGCCTACCGGCGGCACTTCCCGGCGATCAACTGGAACGGCTCCTACTCGCTTTTCACCCCCATCCTCGACCCCTGGTACAAAAGTCACGTCGCCGAGGACTATCCGGAAAAGCGCGATAAGATCAGCGAGCTTCTGCAGCGCGAGGCGAGCCTCCAAGAGGTGGTTCAGCTCGTCGGTCCCGACGCCCTTCAGGACGCCGAGCGGCTCGTGATCGAGGTCGGTAAACTGATCCGCGAAGGCTTCCTACAGCAGAACGCCTTCGACCCGGTGGACGCCTACTGCTCCTTGAAGAAGGCCTACGGCATGATGACCATGATCCTCGATTTCTACCGAGCTGCCGAGGAGGCGATCCAAGCGGGCACCCCGATCGAGGAGATCGTCGGGCACCCGGTGATCGAGAAGATCGCCCGGGCCCGCTACGTGCCCGAGGACGAGTTCCCTGCCTACCTCGAGGGCGTGCTCAAGGAGATCCAGGAGGCCTTTAAGGCCACGGCCTAAGGAGGGAGCATGGACCTTTTAAAGAAGGAATACACCTCGGTCAACTACATCTCGGGGCCGCTCCTGTTTGTTGAGAACGCCCGCGATCTCGCTTACGGCGCCATCGTTGAGATTACCGACGGCACGGGCCGCAAGCGCGGTGGCCAGGTCATCGAGGTCAGCGAGGAGTATGCGGTGATCCAGGTTTTCGAGGAGACCACCGGGCTCGACCTCGCCACCACCAAGGTGAGCCTGGTCGAGGACGTGGCCCGGCTCGGGGTTTCCAAGGAGATGCTGGGGCGGCGCTTCAACGGGATCGGCAAGCCGATCGACGGTCTGCCGCCCGTCACCCCGGAAAAGCGCCTCCCGATTATCGGCCAGCCGATCAACCCGGTGGCCCGGAGGAAGCCCGAAGAGTTCATCCAGACCGGGATCTCCGCCATTGACGTGATGAACACCCTGGTGCGCGGCCAGAAGCTTCCGATCTTCACCGGCTCGGGTCTGCCGGCGAACGAGCTTGCCGCGCAGGTCGCCCGCCAGGCAACGGTGCCCGGCGAGGACGTGCAGTTTGCGGTGGTCTTCGCCGCCATGGGCATCACGCAGCGCGAGCTCTCGTTCTTCGTCAGCGAGTTCGAGCGCACCGGGGCGCTCTCAAGGAGCGTGCTCTTCCTCAACAAGGCCGACGACCCCACGATCGAGCGGATTCTGACCCCGCGCATGGCGCTTACCGTCGCCGAGTACCTTGCCTTCGAGCACGACTACCACGTGCTCGTCATCCTCACCGACATGACCAACTACTGCGAAGCGTTGCGCGAGATCTCGGCGGCCCGCGAGGAGGTGCCCGGCCGGCGCGGCTACCCCGGCTACATGTACACCGACCTAGCGACGATCTACGAGCGCGCCGGGGTGATCGTGGGGAAGAAGGGGTCCGTCACCCAGTTCCCAATCCTCACCATGCCCGACGACGACCGTACCCACCCCATCCCCGACCTCACCGGTTACATCACCGAGGGGCAGATCCAGCTCTCGCGCGAGCTGCACCGGAAGGGCGTCTACCCGCCGATCGACCCCCTCCCCTCGCTCTCGCGGTTGATGAACAACGGCATCGGCGAGGGCAAGACGCGGGAGGACCACAAGCAGGTCGCCGACCAGCTCTACGCTGCCTACGCAAACGGCGTGGACATCCGCAAGCTGGTGGCGATCATCGGCGAGGACGCGCTCACCGAGACCGATCGGAAGTACCTCGAGTTCGCCGATGCCTTCGAGAAATACTTCCTGAACCAGGGCGACCAGAACCGCTCGATCGAGGAGTCCCTGAACCTCTCCTGGGCCCTGCTCTCGATGCTTCCGGCGTCGGCTCTTTCGCGGATCCCGAAGAAGTACATCGAGAAGTACTACGGCAAGTTCAAGCTTGAGGACTTCGTTGCCGCCGGGGCTTAGCTAAAGGGGGAGCCGTGGAGCAGATCAGCCCCACCCGCATGACCCTTCTCCAAAAGCGGAACCAGAAGAAGCTGGCGGAGAAGGGGGCGGACCTCCTTAAGAAAAAGCGGGACGCGCTCGTCGCCGAGTTCTTCGAGCTGGTCGCGGGCACGGTTGCGGCGCGCGAACGCCTTGCTCAGGCGGCGAAGGAAGCTTACCTCGCGCTCTTTTTGGCCAAGGCTTTTGACGGGCCGGAGGCGGTAGAGGCCCAAGGCCTCGGCGCACCGCCGGTGGAGGACGTGGAAGCCGAGGTGGAGAACGTCTGGGGCACCAAGGTACCCCGGCTTCGGGTCCGCTGGCCGAGCGCGGTGGCGGGGAGCCCCATCGCGGTAGGCGGTCAGACGCTTGCGGCCCAGCGGGCTTTTCGGGAGTTCGCCGAGGCCCTGGTGGAGGTGGCGAACACCGAGACGCGGTTGCGCTTGATCGGTGAAGAGATCAAGAAGACGACGAGGCGGGTGAACGCCTTGGAGCAGGTGGTGATTCCTGGGCTTGAGACCCAGGTCCGCTATATCCGCATGGTGCTTGAGCAGCGCGAGCGGGAGGATAACTTCCGCCTGAAGAAGATAAAAAGCAAGATGGAGGCCCGCTAAAGCCGGGGCCCTGCGCCCCGGCTTTAGCTTGGGGGAAGCGCACGGGAAAGCCAGCGAAGCCAATTTCGCCCCAGCACGGCCTCGGCGCGGGTGCCGAGCAGAGGGGCAAGGCTTTTCCAGTCGCGGTGCGAGGCGAGCCCGACGGGTAGGGCGTCGGCGCCGAAGCCCCCGTCCATGTCCGAGCCAATGCCCACCGCTTCCCAGCCGAGCACGCGGGCAAGGGCCTCCAGGTGTTCGACGACCCGGGCGAGGGGTGTAGCGGGTTTTTCCCGGTCCCAGTTGGGATCGAGAAAGCGGTTATAGAGCACGACCCCTACCACCGTGCCCCGCGCCTTGAGTGCCTTGAGCTGGTCCAGGGAGAGGTGGCGGTTGGCGGGGCCCCCGGCTAGAGGGCGGAAGTTTGCGTGCGAGACGAGCACGGGCCCGGAAAAGGCCGAGAGCGCCTCGAAAAAAGCCGCTTCCGAAAGGTGAGCAAGGTCGAGAGCCATGCCGGCCTCGGCCATGGCGGCGAGGAGCTCCCGCCCGGCGGGGGAAAGCCCGGCCTTGCCCCCGGTGCCTCCAGCGTAACGGGTGTCCTTCCAAGCGGGGCCAAGGAGGCGGACCCCTGCCTCGGCCCAGAAGGCCACTTCCTCGGGGCGGCGGACCGGCTCGGCCCCCTCCATGAGCAGCACGAGCCCGGGGATCCGATCCGCTTCCCAGGCCTTGAGGTGGTGCTTGAGGTCCTTTCGGGTTTCGATCAGGCGAACCCGACCCTCGTCCTGCCAGCGGCGGTAGAGGTCGAGCTGGACCAGCGCCGCCCGGTGGGCGAGCTCGGGGGAGGGGTAGCGCTCGGGGTCCACAAAAAGGGTGGCGAAGGCGACGGCCACCCCGGCTTCCGCGAGCTCGGGCAGGCTGACGCTTGGAGGGTAGGGCTTGGACGTCCGCACGCGGAGCTCGGCAAGGGGCAGGGTGAGGTCTCGGTTGAGCTCGAGGGCGTTGTAGGCGAGGTCCAGGTGGGCGTCTACGAGTGGGATTTCCACGGGTAGGAGTCTACCGCGCAAGGCGGACGAGGGCGGCAAGGAGGTGGGCTTCGGGATCGGCTCCGGTCTTGATCGACACCTCCGCTTCAAGGAGGGTTTCGAGCGCCCGTTCTACCCGGGCCGGTCCCAGGCGTCGGAAGGCGGAAAGCAGGCGGCGGGCGGAAAAGGGGGCGACGCCCAGCGCCCGCGCCACCGCTTCCTCGCCGGCCTTGGGGTTTTCTTCGAGCAAAAACCCGACCTCCGCAAGCCGGGCGTAGTGCCAGGCGAGGGCCCCCATGATTTTAAGCGGGGGTTCGCCGCGGTCCAGGAGCTCGCGGGCGATCTTTAAGGCCTCGCCGACCTCGCGCCGGGCTAGGGGCTCAAGGAGGTCGAAAGCGCTCGTGGCCGCCGGCCAACCGAGCAGCGGTTCGACCCGCTCCGGGGTGATCGGGGGAGGGAGCAGCGCGAGTTTTTCCACCTCGCGCACAAGCCCCTCGGTGTCCGCTTCGCTCTCGGCCAGGAGGTGCACGACCGCCGCCGGCGCCTTTACGCCATGGGCCTTGAGGAGGTTTTGAACGAAAACGGTGCGCTCCCGGAACCGCGGGGTGGGGAAGTGGCGCACCTCGCCGCGGTTTTTGTAAAAGCGGGTGCGGCCCGAAGGGGCCCGCGGGTCGTAGAGCAGAACGTCAGGGCCCTGGGCGGCTTGGTCTAGGGGGTCTTTGATCGCCTTCCACCCGGTTTCGTCGAGCTCGGAAAGGTCGAGGATACCCCCTTCATCGCCGAAAAGCCCGGGGTTCAAAAGGGCAGCCACAGCCTCGGGGCTTGCCGGAACGAGGCGCGGCGGAAACCCTCGTAGCCTAGCTTCCTTGCGCGCGGCCTGCCGGGCGAGGTAGGCGTCGCCGGTAAACGCGATCAGCACCCCTTTACCCTATAAGATGTACAGGGATGCGATTGGGCATTGAGCGGGGGGGTGCTGCCGCCGGGCATTTTCTGGCCGAGGTGCGCCGCGACGGCCTCGCACGGTTTCTGAGCGCGGATGCGTCCTTTCGCCGAATCGTGGGCTGGCATCCTCCCGAACGGGTGGACCTAAAGCAAATTCACCGCTCCGACCCGGACGCCCTGGAAGCGGGGCTTGCCCGTCTTTTTCGCGGCGATTCGCTCACGCTGAGGGTGCGGCAAAACCGCAGGCGGTTGCTTTTTTCGCTCTACCCCTTGGGCGGTGATCCCCTTCGGGTCGTGGGCACAGTGGTGGACGTCACCGAGGGCTACCGCCAGGAGGTGCTCCTGCACGCCGCCGAGTTGCTCCGGGGCATGGGGTCGGTGGAGGCCCTGGAGTGGGTTAGAGACCTTATCGCGAGGGAGCTCGAGGGCGTCCAGGTGGAGCTTTTGCACCGGCCGGGCTTTGAGCGCATCCAGGAACGTTCCCGTGGGAGGCTCGTCGAGCACGAGGGGGGATGGCTCTTCCCGATGGCGGGAGGGGTCC
>JALUED010000092.1 GCA_027053145.1 Thermaceae bacterium
GCTTGAGAAACAGGGCCTTTCCCGCCGGGTCAACGACTCGAACATCACCGTGCTCAACAACCAAACCGGCAAGATTCAGTCCGGATTCACCTTCTTCATTCGCAAAGTCGTTGAAGGGAAGGTCGAAAAGGTTCCCTACGACGCGGGCGTGATCGTCCAGGTGACCCCGCAGGTGACGAACTCCGGTGAGATCGTGCTCAAGGTCCATACCGAGGTCTCCGATATCCTCGAACGCAACCCGGTGGACGGCGACGTGGACAAACTCTCCAAGCAGGTCTCCGAAACCATCCTGCGGGTCAAGGACGGGCAGACGGTCGTCATCGGAGGGCTCATCAAGAGCAGCATGAAACATTCGAAGCAGGGCATTCCCCTCCTCTCGGACATCCCCGTGCTCGGCGCCCTCTTCTCCCAAACGAGCGACGAGCAGGAGGACAACGAACTCATCATCGTGCTCAAGGCCCGCCGGATAACCCCCACCGAGTGCCCGGCGCCTCTCAAGGTCCCCTGCCATTAAACACTTTTCCGCCTCCAAAGCCGGCCCAATGGGCCGGCTTTTTGCTAGGCTTTTGGCATGCGTTTCCTTACCGCCGGCGAATCCCACGGCCCCGCCCTCTTCGCCATCGTCGAGGGGCTTCCCGCCGGGCTTTCCTTGACCGAAGCGGACCTTTCGCCTTGGCTTTTGCGCCGGCAGGGGGGCTACGGTCGCGGCCGGCGGATGCAGATCGAAAAGGACCGGGCCCAAATCCTCTCCGGGGTTCGCGCAGGCCGCACCACCGGTGCCCCCCTTACCCTTGTGATCGAAAACCGGGACTATCCCAACTGGCGCGAGGTCATGGACCCCGCCCCCGGCGGCGAGCCCAGGAAACGCGCGCTCACCGCCGCCCGCCCCGGACACGCCGACCTTCCCGGCGGCCTCAAGTACGGTCACAAGGACCTAAGGGACGTGCTCGAACGGGCGAGCGCCCGGGAGACCGCCGCTCGGGTCGCGGTAGGGGCGGTGGCGGCAAGGCTCCTTGCCGAGCTCGGGGTGGAAAGCGCTTCTTTCGTCGTCGAGCTTGGGGGCATCCGGGCCGAGCGCCCCTTCACCTGGGCGGAGAAAGACCGAATCTACCAAAGCCCCCTCTACACGCCCGACCCCGAGGCCGAACGCCGCATGATCGCCCGAATAGACGAGGCCCGAGCCCAAGGCGACACCCTAGGCGGCGTGGTGGAGGTGCGGGTTCGGGGCCTGGTCCCTGGGCTTGGCAGCCACGCCCACTACGACCGTAAGCTGGATGGCCGCCTGGCCCAAGCGGCGATGAGCGTCCCGGCGATCAAGGGCGTGGAGATCGGCCTTGGCTTTGAAGCCGCTCGGCGGCCGGGTTCGGAGGTCCACGACCCCATCTTTTGGGACCGGGGGCGAGGGTTTTACCGGAAGACGAACCGAGCCGGGGGGCTCGAGGGCGGGATGACCAACGGGGAGGAGCTCGTGCTGCGCGCCGCCATGAAACCCATCGCCACCCTGATGCGCCCCCTCCCCACCGTGGACGTGGCAACCAAGGAACCCGCCGACGCCGCCCGCGAGCGCTCGGACGTGACCGCCGTGCCCGCCGCCGGGGTGGTGGTGGAGGCCATGGTGCTCGTGGTTTTGGCCCAAGCCTACTTGGAACAATTCGGCGGCGATACCCTGGAAGAACTCAAAGCACGCGTCGCCCGCTACCGCGAACGGGCCCTGGAGTACTAGCGGTGCGCCGCATCGAGGTCCCACGCCCCACCACCTGGGTCGCCCTCACCGGTTTCATGGGGGTGGGCAAAACCCGCATCGGTCGGGAGCTCGCCCGGGAGCTTATGCTCCACTTCGTGGACCTCGACCGGCTGATCGAGCGGGAGACTGGCCTTGCGATCCCCGACATCTTCCGCTTCCTTGGCGAAGCCTATTTCCGCAAACTCGAGCGCGAAGCGGTCCGCGAACTCGTCCGGCAGGACTACCTGGTAGTAAGCCTTGGAGGAGGCACCTTCGTGGACGCGGAAAACCGCCGCCTTTTGCTTGCACGGGGCCCGGTGGTGGCGCTTTGGGCAAGCCCGGAGACGATCCTGGAGCGGGTGCGGCGCAAACCCGGCAAGCGCCCCCTGCTGGAGGGTCAGGACCCCCTGCTTAAGATCCGGCGCCTCCTCAAAGAACGCGAAGCGTTCTACCGCGAGGCGTCAATCCACGTCGAAAGCGAGGGGCGGACCCCCAGGGAAACCGCCGAGGCCATCGTTCGGGAACTTTGGAGGTGGCGTGAAGCTTACAGTTCGTAACCCCCCCTACGCGATCGAAATCGGCAGGGGCCTTGCGGTCGAACCCGAGCCCAGGCCCGCTGCCTTGCTCTTTGACCGCAAAACGGAGCCTTTTGCGCACGGCGTCGCCAAAGCCGCGGGGATCGCCCACACCAAGGGGATCGAGGGGGGCGAAGAGGTCAAGACCCTCGCGGTCTACGGCGAACTGCTTTCGTGGCTCGCTTCCCTAGAACTCCCCCGCGACGGGGTGCTCTACGTCGTCGGCGGAGGTTCCCTCACCGACCTCGGCGGTTTCCTCGCCGCCACCTACCTGCGCGGCATCGCCTACCGGAGCTTCCCCACCACCACCCTCGCCGTAGTGGACGCAAGCGTCGGGGGCAAAACCGGGATCAACCTCCCCAAGGGGAAAAACCTCGTCGGCGCCTTCCACGCCCCCGAGGCGGTCCTCGCCGACCTCGAGGCCCTCGCCACCTTGCCGGAGCCCGTCTTCAAGGAAGGGCTGGTGGAAGCCTTCAAGCACGGGCTGATCGCCGGCGACGAGACGCTCCTTCAGCCCTTTCACCTACGCCCCGACCACCCCGAGCTTGAGGCCTACCTGGCCCGAGCGGTGGCGGTGAAGATCCGAGTCGTCGAAGCCGACTATAAGGAGCAGGGGGAGCGGCGGAAGCTGAACCTCGGCCACACCCTGGCGCACGCTCTCGAGGCCGCAAGCGGCCACCGAATCTCCCACGGCGCGGCGGTGGCCTACGGCCTTTTGTTCGCTGCCCTGCTTGGACGGGCGCTCGGGGGCGAGGACCTTGTGCCCCGGGTCCAAGAACTCCTTCGATGGCTTGATCCCCCCCCCCTGCCTCCCCTTTCCTTCGAGGAACTCGAACCCTACCTCGCCCGCGACAAAAAGGCCCGGGCCGAGGGGCTTTACTGGGTGATCCCTAAAGGGCTTGGCGACCTTGCCATCGCCCCGCTCCCGCGTAGAATGCTCAAGGAAACCTTCCTGCGCTTTTGGGAGGCGCTATGATCCTGGTCTTGCACGGCCCCAACCTCAACCTGCTCGGCCGGCGCGAGCCGGAGGTCTACGGCACCCTTACTTTCGAAGAGCTCGAGGAAAAACTCGAGGCCTGGGGGAGCGAGCTCGGCGTCGGCGTGGTCAGCCGGCAGTCCAACCACGAGGGCCAGCTCGTCGAGTGGATCCAGCGGGCCGAGGGGGAGGGGTTCCGCGGCATGGTGCTAAACCCCGGGGCCCTCACCCACTACTCCTACGCCATCCTCGACGCCATCCGGGCGCAACCGCTTCCGGTGGTCGAAGTCCACCTCACCAATATCTACGCCCGCGAGCCCTTCCGCGCCCACTCGGTGACGGCCCCCGCCGCCCGGGGGGTGATCAGCGGGCTCGGCCCCCTCGGCTACCGCTACGCGCTGGAGTATCTGGTCGCGTTGACCTCCTAACCCACCACCCCTATAGTGGCCGAAGGCGGGGCCCCGTGGTGTAGCTTGGTTAGCACACCCGCCTGTCACGTGGGAGGTCGCGGGTTCAAGTCCCGTCGGGGCCGCCAGGAACGCCCGCCCAAAAGGCGGGCGCTTCGTTTTGGGGGAGGCTGCCGGGGTATACTGGAGACTAGCGTAAAGCGTCGCGTTCCCGTGGGAACGCTCCCTCCCCAAAGCGAGGCAAACGATGGCTGAAGTGCTACCGGTCGAAATCACCGAAGAGGTCAAGCAGAGCTTCATCAACTACGCGATGAGCGTGATCGTGGACCGGGCGCTGCCCGACGTCCGCGACGGGCTCAAGCCGGTTCAGCGGCGGATCCTTTTTGCCATGTACCAAGAGGGGCTCCTGCCTGGCCGCAAGCACGCGAAGTCCGCCGGCGTCGTCGGCGAAGTGATCAAAAAGTACCATCCTCACGGCGACCAGGCGGTCTACGACGCGATGGTGCGCATGGCCCAAGACTGGAACCTGCGCTACCCGCTGGTGGACGGTCAGGGGAACTTCGGCTCGATCGACGGGGATCCGCCGGCGGCGTACCGCTACACCGAAGCCCGGCTTTCCCCTATTGCCCTCGAACTCCTCAAAGACATCGATAAGGACACGGTAGACTTCAAACCCAACTTCGACGGCACCGCCGAGGAGCCCGAGGTGTTGCCGGCAGGCTTCCCCAACCTGCTGGCGAACGGCGCCTCGGGGATCGCCGTGGGCATGGCAACGAGCCTCCCGCCCCACAACCTAGGCGAGCTGATCGATGCGCTCGTGGCCATGATCGAAAATCCGGGGATCACCCTCGACGAGGTGCTCACCCTGCTCCCCGGCCCCGACTTCCCCACCGGCGGCCGGCTGCACAAGGGCGGGATCAAGGAGGCCTACGCCAAAGGCCGGGGAAGCCTCAAGCTCCGGGCCAAGGTCCACGTGGAAGAGAAGAAGAATCGGGTCGCGCTGGTGGTCACCGAAATCCCCTACCAGGTCAACAAGGCGAGCCTCATCACCCAGATCGCCGCCCTGGTGCGGTCCAAGAAGGTTGAGGAGATCGCCGCGCTCCGCGACGAGTCGGACCGCCAGGGGATGCGGATCGTCATCGAGCTCAAGCGGGGAGCCAACCCCGAGGTGGTGCTGAACCGCCTCTACAAGCACACCCAGCTTCAGACCAGCTTCACCGTCAACCTCCTCGCGATCGTGGACGGCGAGCCCAAGGTGCTCTCGCTGCTTGAGCTCATGCGCCACTACCTCGACCACCGGCGGGAGGTGGTCACCCGGCGCACCGCCTTCGAGCTCAAAAAGGCTGAGGAGCGGGCCCACGTGCTCGAGGGCCTGCTTATTGCCCTCGACCACATTGACGAGGTCATCGCCCTCATCCGTGCGTCCAAGGACCCGGCCCAAGCGAAGCAAGGCCTCGTCGAGCGCTTCGGCCTCACCGAAGTCCAGGCTCAGGCGATCCTTGACATGCGCCTCCAGCGGCTCACCGGCTTGGAGCGCGAGCGGCTCCTCGCCGAGTACCGGGAGCTCAAGGAAAAGATCGCTTTCCTGAAGGCGATCCTCGAGGACGAAACCCGCCTTTGGGAGGTCATCAAGGAAGAGCTCCTTGAGGTCAAGGCCAAGTACGCCGATCCCCGCCGCACGGTGATCACCACCTTCGCCGAGGGGTTTTCGCCCGAAGACCTGATCGAGGACGAACCCATGGTGATCACCATGACCGCCGCCGGCTACGTCAAGCGCACCCCCTTAGGGGCTTACCGCGCGCAAGGCCGCGGCGGGGTCGGGATCCAAGCGGGGAGGACCAAGGACGAGGACGAGGCTACCCGCGTCTTCGTCGCCCAGATGCACGACCAGCTCCTCTTCTTCACCAACCAGGGGCGGGTCTTCGGCCTCAAAGTCTTCGAGCTCCCCGAAGCCGGCCGGGCCGCCCGCGGCACCCACGTCCGTCAGCTTCTCGCCCTTGGCGAAGGGGAAGAGGTCGCTACCCTGCTCGCGGTGCGCGACCTGAAAGGGCCCGGCGACCTCGTCTTTGCCACCCGCCAGGGGCTGGTCAAACGCACCCCGCTCGTCGAGTACCAAAACCTCACGAGCGCAGGGCTGATCGCCATCACCCTCCAACCCGGCGACAACCTGATCGCGGTGGCCACCGCCGAGGCAAGCGACGACGTGGTCCTCGCCACCCGTCAGGGCAAAACGATCCGCTTTGCCCTCGCCGAGGTGCGGGCCACCGGCCGGGCAAGCCAAGGCGTACGCGGAATCCGGCTTAAAGAGGGGGACGCGGCGGTCTCGCTCGCGGTCATCCCCACGGGCTGGGAGGGGGACCTCCTGGCGGTGGGCAGCCGCGGTTTTGGCAAGCGCACCCCGGTCGGCGAGTACCCCCGCCAAGGGCGCGGCGGCCAAGGGGTGATCGGCTTTAAGACCGGGGGTAAGGTGGGCGAGCTCGTCGCCATGCTCCCCGCCAACGGCAACGAGGATCTCCTGATGCTTTCCAAAAAGGGCCAGGCGATCCGCATCCCCGTCGCCGACATCCGGGTCTCCTCCCGGGCCACCGCCGGGGTCAAGCTCATGAACCTGACCGAGGGGGACGAGGTGGCCTCGGCCTTCGTCATCGAACGGGAAGGGTAGGCTAAAGGTATGAAGGCCTTCGTGGTCTTAATCACCGCCCCGGCCGACGGCGAAACCCCCGGGCGGCTCGCCCGCACGCTGGTCGAAGAGCGGCTCGCCGCCTGCGTCAACCGCGTGCCGGGGCTTGTTTCCACCTACCGGTGGGAAGGGAAGATCGAGGAGGACAAAGAGGAACTGCTCGTCGTAAAGACTGCCGAGGACCGATTGGAAGCCCTCTTCCAACGGGTCGCGGAGCTCCACCCCTACACCGTGCCCGAAATCCTCGCGCTGCCGGTGGAAAAGGGGCATCCCCCCTACCTGGAATGGCTTTTCGCCTCCACACGATTTTCGTAACAAATATGTTTACAAAATCCCCGCCCCCGTGCTAGCGTAGGGGCGGGGAGGGAAACGTGGGAAAAGCAAGCATCCGGGAACGCGCGCGCTTTGCCCCGGGGGAGGTGATCCTTTACCCCGGGGTACCGGCTCCGGACGAACCCGTCTTCCGGGTGACCTCCGGCCTTGTGCGCATCCAGCACGTGGACGAGGAAGGCAACGCCCTTACGTTGCGGTTCGTTCGCCCCGGCGAGTACTTCGGCGAGGAAGCGCTGGCCGGGATCGAGCGCAACCACTTCGCCGAAGCGCTCACCGAAACCGAGGTCGAGGCTGTTTCGGGACCTGAGCTTTTGGAGAGGGAAGCTTCGGCGCTCGTGGCGAGCCTCGTCGCGGCGCTCGCCAAGGGGTACGAACGCGTCCGCCGGCTGGTCACCCAACGGCTGAAAAACCGCATCGCCGCAGCCCTGCTCGAGCTTAAAGACACGGCCCTTGGCCAAACGGACCCCAAAGGGCGCCCGGTGGTTCGCCTTACGCACGACGACCTCGCAGCCGCCGTGGGCTCGGTCCGGGAAACCGTCACCAAGGTCGTGGGCGAGCTGGCCCGGGAGGGCTACATCCAGTCCGGCTACGGCAAGATTACGCTCTTAGACCTAAAAGGACTGGAAGACCTGGCGAACCGCCCGGAATAAGCGATAATAGAAAGGGCCCCCGTCTGGGGGCCCTTTCTAGGGGAGGAAGAGGATGCAAACGGGTACCGACCTAATCGTGGTGGGGGCCGGGCCTACGGGACTTGCGGTCGCCTTCTATGCCGGCATGCGGGGGCTTTCCGCAAGGCTCGTGGACCCCCTTTCGGAGCCCGGCGGCCAACTCGTCGCCCTCTACCCCGAGAAATACATCTACGACGTGGTGGGCTTTCCCAAGATCAAGGCCGCGGACCTCGCGGCGCGGCTCATCGCCCAGGTCGAGCCTTTTAACCCCATCTATTCCCTGGAGGAACGGGCCGAACGCCTCGAGGAAGACGATGAGGGCTTCCTCCTCACCACCGACCGGGGCCACACCTACCGGGCCCGGGCGGTGGTCATCGCAAGCGGCCTGGGGGTTTTCGAACCCCGCCGGGTAGGCGCCGAAGGCGAAGAAGAGCTGGAGGGCAAGGGTCTTTTCTACGCGGTGAAGCACCCGGAGGCCTTCAAGGGCAAAGAGGTCCTCATCGTCGGGGGCGGCGACAGCGCGGTGGACTGGGCGCTCGCCCTTAAAAACCTTGCCCGGGTCACGCTCATCCACCGGCGGAAGGCTTTCCGCGCGCACGAAAAAAGCGTTCGGGAACTGCTCGAGGCCGCCGAACGGGGCGAACTTTCGGTCAAGACCCCCTACGTCCTCAAAGCGGTCCGCGGCGACGACTGGGTTCGGGAAGCCACCATCGAAAACGTCGAGACCGGAGCCAGGGAGACGCTTCCCGTGGACGCGGTACTCGTTCTCGCCGGTTTTCTCACCAAGCCAGGGCCGCTTGCGCACTGGGGGCTTAAGCTTGAGGGTAACAAGATCGTGGTCAACACCCGGATGGAAACGAGCCGCAAAGGGGTTTTTGCCGCCGGGGACGCGGTGACCTACCCAGGCAAGCTCAAGCTCATTCAGATCAACTTCGGCGAGGCCGCCACCGCCGCCAACTACGCCGCCGCCTACGTCACCGGCGAGCGCGCCCACCCGGGCCACTCCTCCGACCGGGGGGCACCGGTGGCCAAGGGTGCCTAGAATAGGGGCGGAGGTGATGGCCGTTATGAAGCGAATCGGGCTTTTGCTGGTCGCGATCCTTGGCACCCTCGCCTTCGCCGGCGAGTTCTCGATCATCCACTTCAACGACGTTTACAACATCCAACCCGTCCACCACGGCAAGTACGGCGGAGCCGCCCGGGTCGCGACGCTGATCAAAGAGCTCGGGGGGCAGAAAAACCTCATCCTCTTCTCCGGCGACGCCTTCAGCCCCTCGATCATGTCCAGCGTCTTCAAGGGCAAGCAGATGGTGGACGTCTTCAACCGCCTCGGGCTCGACTACGCCACCTTCGGCAACCACGAGTTCGACTTCGGCCCCGAGGTGGCCGCCCAGCGGGTCAAGGAGTCCAAGTTCACCTGGATTTCCACCAACCTGGTGGATAAGCGCACCGGCGAGGGTTACGTCGGCGCGGTGCGCTGGGCGTTGGTGGACTGGAACGGGGTCAAGGTCGGCCTCCTCGGCCTCGTGGGCAACTGGCTTGAGCTCACGAGCCCCGGCCCCAACGCCCAGTACCTCGACTTCGTCGAGACCGGCCGCAAGTACGCCCGAATGCTCAAGGCCAAGGGCGCCGAGGTGGTGATCGCCCTCACCCACATGGACATGGTCCACGACGAGGAGCTCGCCGCCAAGGTGCCGGAGATCGACCTGATCCTCGGCGGTCACGACCACGCCCCCATGTGGAAGGTGGTCAACGGCACCCTGATCTGGAAAACCGGCGCCGACTGGGTGCACCTTGCGCAACTTAAGGTCTACACCGTTCCCGGTCAAAAGCCGGTCGTGATTCCCACCGAGTACACAGTGGACCGGACCATCCCGGAAGACCCCGAAATGGCCAAGGTGGTGGCGAAGTACGCCGCCGCCCTGGACCAGGCCATGAACCAACCGATCGGCGAGACCAAGGTGCCGCTGGACGCCCGACGCAAGGTCGTCCGCCGCCAGGAGTCGAACATCGGCAACCTGATCGCCGACGCCATGCGGGACTATGCCAAGGCCGACTGCGCCATCCAAAACGGCGGCGGCATCCGCACCGATCAGATCTACGGCCCCGGGAAGCTCACCAAGAAGGATATCTTCGCGATCCTACCCTTTGGCAACGTGGTGATCAGCGTCAAGGTGGACGGCAAGACCTTGAAGGCCGCCCTCGAGAACGGCGTCTCCCAGTGGGAGCGCACCAAGGGCCGCTTCCCTCAGGTCTCGGGCATCAAGTACGTCTTTGACCCGAAGCGCCCGGCCGGCGAGCGGATCCTCGAGGTCTACGTAAACGGTAAGCCCCTCGACCCGAACAAGACCTACGTCTGCGCCATCAACGACTACATGGGCCGCGGCGGCGACGGCTACGTCATGTTCAAGAACGCCCCCCGGGTAATCGACGAACGCAACGGCAAGCTCCTCGCCCAGGTGGTGGCCGACTACATCCAGGCCCACTCGCCGGTGGCGCCGAAGGTGGAAGGCCGCATCGTCATCAAGAAGTAGGCGGGAAAAGGAAAGGCCCCCCCGGGTTTCCCCGGGGGGCCTTTGGTTTCTTGGCTTAGAGGTCGTAGTACATCTGGAACTCGATCGGCGTGGTGCGAAGCCGCACCTGGGCGGCCTCCTCCCGCTTCATCGCGATCCACTCCTCGAGAATCGCCTCGGTGAAGACCCCACCCTCAAGCAAGAAGTCGTGATCCTTCTCCAGCGCGTCGAGCGCCTCGTCCAAGCTCTTCGGCAGGGTCTTGATCCGGCGCGCCTCGCGGGCGGACAGCGCGTAGAGGTTCTTGTCCACCGGCTTCGGGGGCTCAAGCTCCCGGCGGATCCCGTCGAGGCCCGCCATCAGCATCGCGGCGAAGGTGAGGTAGGGGTTGCCCGAGGGGTCGGGGGCCCGGTATTCGATGCGCTTGGCCTTCTTGTACTTGGGCCCGGTGAAGTACATGGGCACGCGGATGATCGCCGAGCGGTTCCGGCGGGAGATGATCAGGTTCACCGGGGCCTCGTAGCCGGGCACGAGCCGGCGGTACGAGTTCACCGTGGGGTTGGTGATCGCGGCGAGCGCCGGGCCGTGGGCGAGAAGCCCCGCGGCGTAGTGCATGGCAAGCTTGCTGAGCTCAGCGTAGCCCTTTTCGTCGTAGAAGAGCGGCTCGCCGTTCTTCCAGAGCGACTGGTGGGTGTGCATCCCCGAGCCGTTGTCGCCGTAAAGGGGCTTCGGCATGAAGGTGACGGTCTTGCCCGCCTTCGCCGCGGTCTGGCGCACCACGTACTTGTACTTGAAGACGTTGTCGCCGGTTTTGGTTAGGGTGTCGAAGCGGATGTCGATCTCGGCCTGGCCGGCGGTGGCCACCTCGTGGTGGTGGAGCTCAACCCGGACCCCGGCGGCCTCGAGGTTCTT